>JAUVJM010000063.1 GCA_030596585.1 bacterium | reverse complement strand
TTCATATTTAATATTTATGTAGTTATAACATCAATTATTGAACTTTTGCTACTACGCCACTCCCAGAATGACAGAATAGGCATACGCAAAAATTAAGGTCGCTGTGTATAATTCGTAATTCATAATTGTTTCCTCAAGCTCTTGGATGCGCTTTCGTGTATACCGACTTCAGCCTCTCCGTAGTAACATGGGTGTAAATCTGCGTGGTTGACAGGTTTACGTGTCCCAACAGTTCCTGAACCGCTCGCAGGTCTGCGCCGGCATTCAGCAGGTGAGTCGCAAAGCTGTGCCGGATGGCATGAGGGCTCGCTCCGGTCTTCGCCCCGGACATCCTGACGCATTTGTTCACCATGCGGCATATACTCCTGGCAGTGAGTCTTCCACCCCATCTGTTGAGAAACAGAGCCTTTCTATTCTGTTCTATCCCCGCTCTCGGTTTTGCCAGCAGTTCCTCACGCTTCCCCAAATACGTACTGAGTGCTTTTAATGCCTTTTCACCAATAGGGACTATTCGCTCTTTTTTCCCCTTACCTGAAACCCTGACCACCCCGCCTATGAAGTCTATGGAGTCCGGTCTCAGACCCTCAAGTTCTCCCACTCTTATACCCGTGCTGTAGAGTGTTTCGAGAATAGCGCGGTCTCTTATCCCGAGAACGCTTTTCTTGTCCGAAACCTCCAGCAATTTCACCATTTCACGTTCATCAAGAAATCTTGGAAGTTTCTTTTCCTGCCTTGGAACAAACATCCCCCTGGCGGGATTTGAAGCCAGGTGTCCTTCCTCTACGAGAAATTCGAGGAATGAACGCAAGCTTGCAATCTTTCTGGCAATTGTCCGTGAGGCACATCCGCTTTTCTGAAGGTGAACAAGAAAGCGCCTGAGAACAAGACGGGAAAAACGGTCGCCGTCCTCATCTTGCAAAAACCTTTCGAACTGTCTAAGGTCAGAGGAATAATTCCTGATAGTATGTTCCGAGGCGTTCACTTCCGCCTCGAGATATGTAATAAACCTCCGTATATGTTCTTTCATCATGGAATTTAGAATTTGTCATTCTGAGGAGTGAAGCGACGAAGAATCTATAGAGATTCTTCGCACAGTTTACCCCGAAATCATTCGGGGCTCAGAATGACAGAGTGCGCATTATTTGCTCAAAGCATAAATAATCCAGGCTAGTTGCTCGTTTTGTAGTGACATCCTTCCTGCACACACTCCAGCGTTTCTACTCCGCCTTTTCTTCTCTCCACGAGAAACGCCGCCCCGCACTTCTCGCATTTGACGGGCCGGGGCTTCTGCCAGGAAGCAAAGTCACACTTCGGGTAATTGCTGCAGCCGTAGAAAGTCCTTCCTTTCTTTGATCTCTTTTCGATGACCTTGCCCCCGCAATTTGCTCTTGGACATTCCATCCCTGTTTCCACGACAATGCTCCGGCTGTTTTTGCACTCGGGGAAATTACTGCAGGCGAGGAACCTGCCGTACCTGCCCCAGCGGATGACCATTCCGCCGCCGCATTTTTCACAGGTCTCGTCCGTTTCTTCTTCCAGATCCTTCTTCACATTCTCCATATTCTTCGCGGCTTTCTGGACGGAAAGTTCGAAAGGTCCGTAAAAATCCCGCACGACCTCGACCCAGTCAAGGTTCCCTTCTTCAATTTTGTCGAGCTGGGTCTCCATTTCGGCCGTAAACGTGACGTTGAAATAATCGTCGAAGCTTTGCACAAGCAGCCTGTTGACCATCACTCCGAGATTTGTCGGGAAAAGACGGCTCTTTTCCCTGCCGACATAATCTCTCTGTTGAATTGTGCTTATGATAGGAGCATAGGTGCTCGGGCGCCCTATTCCCTTTTCTTCGAGCGCTTTCACCAGCGTCCCCTCGGAATATCGCGCGGGAGGTTTCGTGAAATGCTGCAGGGGAGCAATACCGAGCAGTTTGAGCTTTTCTCCTTCTCTGAGAGAAGGCAGCCGTTTCCTCTCATCCGTATCTTCAGACACAATCAGGAACCCGGCGAAACGGACTTTCGTTCCGCTCGCGCGGAATTCGTATTTCCCCGCACTGATTCTCGCCAGAGCCGCATCTATCACGGCATTCTTACACTGGCTTGCAACAAATCTGCGCCAGATAAGAGAATACAACTTCATTTGTTCGTCTGTCAGGAAATCTTTCAGCGAACCGGGCTCTCGATGCACGTCCGTGGGACGGATGGCTTCGTGTGCTTCCTGCGCCCCTTTCTTGCTCCGGTACTTGCGTCCTTTCTCCGGCACGAATTCGGCGCCGAATTTCTCCCGGATGAATTGAATGCTTTTTTTCTGCGCTTCATCCGATACCTGCACGGAATCAGTTCTCATATATGTTATAAGTCCGGTTGTTCCTTCTTTTCCTATATCCAGTCCCTCATAGAGCTGCTGTGCGATGCGCATAGTCCTCGCGGCTCTGAATCTGAACGTCTTGGAAGCTTCCTGCTGTAGAGAACTCGTTGTGAGAGGCGGGAGAGGTTTTCTCTCCTCCTTTTTTGTCTCGACACTCTTTACAATGAAAGGCTTTCCCTCGAGATCATTCAGAATCTTCTGTGCTTCTTTCTGTTTGGGAATTTCCGCTTTTGCCTTTCCGATCTTCTCGAGTTTGGCATTGAACTTCTCCCCTTTTTCCTGTTCCAGCTCAGCCTCTATTGTCCAATATTCTTCGGGGACAAACGACTTGACTTCCTCCTCACGTTCACAGATAAGACGCAATGCGACGGATTGGACCCTTCCGGCACTCGATCCTCTCCTGACTTTTTTCCAGAGGAGAGGACTCACCATGTACCCAACCAGGCGGTCAAGTATCCTTCTTGCTTGCTGAGCGTCAACCTTGTGAACGGAAATATCCTGCGGATTTTCGAGCGCCTTTCGGATTGAGGGATACGTTATCTCATTGAAGATTATCCTGACGGGGCCATTCTTTAGTCCCAGCGCTTCTTTCAAATGCCAGGAAATGGCTTCCCCTTCACGGTCATTATCGGTTCCGATATAGACCCTGTCCATCTTCCGGGATTTCTGCCTTAACGATTTGACGACCTTATCTCGCCCGGAAACTATCACGTATGTCGGCGTGAAATTGTGACTGACATCGACACCGAGTCTTTTTGCCGGCAGGTCCCGCACGTGTCCCATGCAGGCTTCGACTGCATAACCTTCCCCAAGAAACTTGCCGATGGTTCTCGCTTTTGCGGGAGATTCTACAATTACAAGGTTCATTAGAAAAATTCTCTCAACCACCTGGCAATTTTAGGGAGAGGATTCTGCCAGCCTGAATCTTTCACCTGCGCAAGCTGGCGCCTGGTCAGTCCGCTGTGGAGTAGTCCGAACAGAGTACTGTAAGCAGGGCTGTTCACCACCTTACCCCACCCTTCGATCGTGCCCACAGGTTTACCTGTTCTGACAGGCAGTCCGAACTTCTGATGAGCGAGCTCGCCAATTCCTTCCAGTAGAGCCCCGCCTCCGGTCAGCACTACAGATTCCCCCATGCCGCGGGGAAACCTGGTGCCCTCGATTTCTTTTCTTACCAGGTTGAAAATCGTCTCCAGTCTGCTTTGAATAACCTCTGCCACACTTTGGCACGGAATCTGATTCCTGACATTCGTTTCGTTGGAAGGTATGTCTATCCGCTTTTTCCCTTCTGCTAAAGAAGCCATAGCATATCCATGGTCCCTCTTGATCCTCTCCGCCGCGTGTATAGGAATGTGGAACTTGCTTGCAATGTCAGTGGTAATCTGGTTGGCTCCGACAGCGAGTATCTTGGCTCCGGCTACTCTGCCATTAGCAAAAACGCCCACGGAAGTCGACTCGCCGCCTAAATCTATCAGTAGAGCTCCTATCTTCTTTTCCGAAGCAGTGAGAACGGCTTCGCCTGCGGCAACCGGTTTCAGAATCAGTCCTTCCACATCAAACCCGGCATTCTTAACGCACTCAATAACGGTTCTCGAAAAAGAAGACAAATTCCCCGTTACAATGTATACCTCGGCTTCAAGTTTAAATCCGTACATACCTACCGGGTTTTTGATACCTCCCTCTCCGTCAACAATAAACTCCTGAACTATCGTCTCGATCGGTTCGATGTTAGAACGTTTTGCTACAACCCTTGCCACTTCAATGACCCGGCCCACGTCTCTCTTGTTGATTTCGCGCCCGGACCCAGGTATGGAGACAACACCGCGGCTGTTAACGCCGCGGAAGTTGGTTTGCCCCATGCCGATAAAGAGCTCCTCGATTTCGACTCCTGCAACATCTTGTGCCTCGACTATTGCATTCTCAACGGAGCCGGTGAGGAGCGGCAAGTCCGCCACAATACCGTTCTCCATGCCGAGGGCAGGGCTGCAGCCTATCCCGACAACACTGATTCGTTTGCGCTCATCTATCTTACCGATGGCACATCCAATTCTTGTTGCGCCTATATCAAGACCCGCAATCATTTCAGAATCAGCCACTTCTTGCTCCTTGCCTACAGTATTATACCCATCATTTGGCAGGGGTCAGGCATGCCCGTCCCCTACTAATCAGAATTCCAGAAAGGAGGGTATTTCCTCTCCCGCTTCATCTCCCAATTCCGAACTCAATTTGTCACGCAGAAAGCTTTTAAGCTGAGGAACGTCTTTGCAGAAACCAGCCTCTTCAGTATCCAGCGCTCTCTGCAAGATGACACTGGCTTTCAATCGCAAACTGCAGGCATTCCACTCTCCTGTCGTGGCAGAATTGGATTCGATAAGGCCATCCCTCTCCCTGAAAACGCGGACAAAATCTTTCCTCAGCTTGTTCAGGAGTTCAATCCTGTATCTTCTTATCCTGTCTTGAAAGAGTTCTCCCTCGAGCCTCTCAATTTCACTCTCGAGTTCGTCCGACATCACCTTGAGTTCATGGTTTTTTACACTAAGCCCTTCGAGTTTTACTTCCCATTCTTTCCTGATGTTTGGCTCTACCATTTTCGATCCTCGCACCGTTTACCCGCCGGCGCTTTGCGGCAGGAACAGCCTGTGCCTTGCGGCAGACACGGGATACACACAAATGATTTTAGAAATGACATGGAAGCTGTCACCCACGCAATCATCTCAGCAAAAGATGCAAAACGTAGAGGATTAAGGTTACCAAACCTCCGGCCGCGAAGAATCCTATTCCTACCTTGAAGCCTTCGTTCAGGCCGATAGCCGGATACATTTCTTCCGGTTCCTCAACTACTTCCTCAGTTTCCCCCTCGAAAGCATCTAATTTTCTCCTGCTTCTGTCAAAAGCCTCTCTCGCTTTGCCTACCACTTCGCTCTCGATAGCTATCTGCTGACGCACATCATCTGTCTTGCGCCCCCGTTTCTCCGCCATGCGTATTTCCTTGATGAGTGATAGGAACTCCTTTTTCGTCTCTACAACCTCTTGCTGTTTTCGTCTCGTGCCCTCTTCCGTTTCTTCCAGAAGAGCTACGCCGTCAACAAGCTTCGCAGTCAGTTCCCTCTTTTCGGTATCCAGCTCTTCCGTCTCTATTTTCAGTCCTTCCAGGTCATTCTGTTCTTTCTCTATCTGCTCCTGCTGTTCCCTGAGGAGATCCAATTGCTCTTTAGCCCGTTTCAGCCTGACAGCAAAATCGTGCTCAAGGTCAAAATTCATTTCGGCTCCGTCTCGGGTCCCCTTCGTTCGTCTTTTCCCGGCTTCCGGCATTTTTTCTCACCACCTTTGTATACACCATCAGCTCTCAGCTAACAGGTTCCAGCCGAGCGCCAGCCACATGTAAAGACTCGCAAACCATTTTCGCTACAAAACTCAGACAAAAATACCACAAACGGTCTGAACGTGCAACTATAATTTAGATTTACCTTAATTATTATATCACTGCTCAAGAAGATCTTTAAGGGGAAATTAGGCGTGGTAATATTTCTACATTTTATCCAGTTCTTCAATCGCCTCACCAACAATACCATCCATCAGCTCTTCTACGGATACAATCTTTTCCACTCTTGAAACATTGCTCCCGGCAAATACAACCGCTTTATCCAAGTTGCCGATTACAGCATTAAATAAGGCTTTGGCTATACAATAAGGGGCAGTTTTAGGATCGCAGGTTTTAATACACCGATAACTACATTTAACCGGCTCTCTGTCGCCATGCATCACTCTATCAATAAACTTAGTCCTTATTACTCTTCCCGGCATGCCAACGGGACTCTTTATGATAACAACGTCCTCTTCCCCGGCAGCAAGATATAGTTCCTTAAACTCGTCTGCTACAGGGCACTCAAAGGTAGCAACAAATCGAGTCGCTATTTGCACACCCTTCGCCCCCAGCCTAAGAAATTTAGCAGCATCTTTCCCGTCAAATATCCCCCCGGCTGCTATAACCGGTATGTTTATGCGCAATTCCCTTTCGTATTCTTTAACTACTTTCAAAACATCTATTACCAAATTCTCAAGCATATTCTCTTTAGGCGATTCCAAATCTTCAGATTTAAACCCCAAATGTCCTCCTGCCAGCGGCCCTTCCACGACAATTGCGTCCGGTAAACGATTGTAGCGTTTCCTCCAAACCCTGAGTATAAGGTCAGCTGCCCTTGCCGACGAAACGATTGGCACCAGCTTTGTTGAGGTACCCTCGGTAAATTCAGGCAAATTCAAAGGTAAGCCTGCTCCCGAAACGAGGAAATCAGCTTTCTCTCTCACAGCAGTTCGCGCTAAGTCCTCATAATTGCTCAAAGCTACCATTATGTTTATACCTACAATGCCCTGGGTCGATTCCTTAACCTGGCGTATTTCTTTTTCAAGCCCCTCCCTTGAGGCTTTGATGAAATTCGTTTCATTCTCTTCAGTTCCACAGCCAAGACCTACACTGGCTATGGTTCCTGCCCCGCCACAATTTGCAACCGCACTCGCCAAAGAAGCCGTAGATACCTTAACCCCCATAGCACCCTGAATAATCGGTATCCTTATCTGTGAATCGCCGATGATAAGCGGCTCTAATTCCTTAGACACAATAATTATCCTCCCGCAAGCCTATCTTCTATCTTTTCCTTCACTAAACATTTAGTCCTGCTTTCTAACCTGCAACCTGTGTATAGTACCAACCCTAACGATGCTTGTCAATCACCTGCGAATTGCAAAATGACATGGCGGGAATACTAACGGAGAAGTCAAGATTCGAAAAAGTCTCTTCTATTTTACCACTTCGAAAGTAATCGACTTGCTGGCACTCACATCTTTCAGCTTATCATGCAAAACAGCTTTGAAGACATACTTACCAAGTGGAAGATTTCCAAGGGTAACCGTGTTCTGGCAAAATAAGTCCAAAACCGGAGAAGCTGTGTTGTAACGATGAGTCAGGGCATCTTCCTTGTTCAGCAGAACTTCGCCTGCTTCAGTCAAGACAATCATATCCTGAGTGAGCCAGATGTCATATCTTCCATCAAGTTTATTTGTAAAAAGATTCGCCGGTTCGAAATAAACAAGAAGTTCCCCGCCCTGTTTTATCTTTGGTTCTTTTAAAGGTACATAGGAACTAAAAGTGAAGATTCTTGAACAAACGGTAAAATTCCTGAATCCCAGTTCTCCTTTATTTTGGATCTCAATGATTTTCTCTTTGAGCTTCAAAACTCGCTTAGAACTTTCGTCAGCATTCACCTGAGTACAGAATACAATTAAGAACACCGAAACAGCCACCCAAAACGTTTTTCTCATCTCCGCATCTCCTATGCTTGTTTCTCACCCTTTTTATGACTTCTCAATATCATTCTATCTCTATTTCACAGATTAGGCAATAGAAATCGTCGAAAAGCCTGGATTACAAACACTGCTTCTCTCAACGCCTCCAGAGGATATTCCCAAATAACTTTTCTCTGAGGCTCGCCGGTAAACTCAAATCTTGTCTGAAGCCTATCTCTGAAATATAACATCGCATCTTCAACTTGCTCAAAGAGAGTCCCATATATTTCTTTATCGTCAATAATTGTGATCTCCGATTTAAATCTTCCCAGCTCATCTGACGATTGGTTGAGCCTACTCTCTTGAAATATCTTCCTCTAAAATTAACCGGTTTGAT
>JAUVJM010000141.1 GCA_030596585.1 bacterium | reverse complement strand
CTGGCAACAAAAATCGAAGAGTAAGTTCCCACGACTACCCCCACAAGTATTGCGAACGCAAAATCGTGGATAACCTCACCGCCGAAAACAAAGAGAGAAGTAACCACCATCAGAGTCGTAAAAGAAGTAAGCACTGTTCTGCTCAATGTCTGATTTATGCTGAGGTCTACTATTCTCATGAAACTTTCCTTGCGTAAAAGGCGCCTGTTTTCCCTGATACGGTCGAACACTACAATCGTGTCATTCAGTGAATACCCGATTATCATCAGAAGCGCCGCAATTACAGGAAGAGTGATTTCCCTGCCGGTAAAAGAAAAAATGCCGACGGTTATCAGAACGTCATGCACAAGCGCCGCTATGGCCGCTATGGCAAACCTGAACTCAAACCGCCAGGATATGTAGATGACGATTCCCAGCAGAGAAAAGAGAATTGCAAAACGCGCCTGCCTGGCTAAATCCTTCCCCACAACCGGCCCGACAAAACTGGTCTGCCCGAACTTCTCCGGATTCTGGAGAACCCTGCCGAACTCCTCTTTCAAACCGTCGTCAATTTGTCCTGCCGTCCCGCTTTCGCCTTCGGTCCTAATGATTATGCCTTTCCCGTCATCAAACTGTTGAAGGATACTTTTATCGAGTCCAATCTTAGCAAGAGATTCTCTTACCCGCTCAATCGGAACAGATTCCCTGAAAGTGCGGAGCAAGAGAGTGCCGCCCCTGAAATCTATCCCGAGATTATCGGAACCTCTCATAATTGTAAAGATACCCCCCACAACAATTATCAGAAGCGAAACAACGAAAGCTATGCGTCTGCGTTCCACGAAACGCACGTTCGAGCGCCGTATCAACTGAAGCATCAAAAGCCTGCTAAACTTGCGCCTGCTTGCCAAAATATCGAGGACAAGCCTCGTTACCACTATCGCAGTAAACATACTGCCTATGATGCCAAGGCTCAAAGTAACTGCGAACCCCCTTATCGGTCCCGTCCCGAACTGGAACAGCACCATCGCCGCAATCAGCGTCGTTACGTTTGCGTCAAGAATAGTGTGGAAAGCCTTGTTGTATCCGCCTGCAATGCTGGCGCGGATGGTTTTCCCGCTTCTTATTTCTTCCCGCATCCTCTCAAATATGATTACGTTCGCATCAACGGACATTCCCATTGTCAGAATAATACCCGCAATGCCCGGTAGAGTCAGAGTTGCCCCAAGCCCGGCAAGAGCGCCGAGTAGTATAACCAAATTCAGGCAAAGAGCGAAGTTGGCAAGCAAACCGCATAACAGGTAATAGATCATCATAAAGACAAGTACAAACAGGGTGCCTACTATAGCGGCTTTGACTCCTTTCTGGACTGAATCCCTGCCGAGCGAAGGACCCACCGTCTGCTCGAACTCAACACTGATCGAAGCAGGAAGGGCGCCCGCTCTTAACATAATTGCAAGGTCGTTTGCTTCCTCAGGCGTGAAACGTCCGCTTATGAAGCCTGTGCTCGTCCGTGGTATCTTCTCCTCGATTACCGGCGCCGACTGCACTATCCCATCAAGGACAATAGCCAGCGGTTCGCCGACATTAGCCCCGGTGACCCTCTCAAAAAGGAGCGCCCCTCTTCGATTAAATTCTATGTTCACCGCGGGAAGCATCTTCGGATAACTGACATAAGCATGCTTGAGAAGTTCCCCGCCCAACTCCGGCTTCTTTTTAACCAAATACAGCCCCTGATACCTATTCCCGGATTCGTCCTCAACCGCTTTACCGAACGCAAACCTGTAGCCTCCCGGGATAATCCCGGCTATGCCTTCTTTCTGTTCTTCCAGAATGGCACTAATTGCATCTAAGTCCCGAACGTCAAAACACATTGCGGAAATATCCTTAACAGCTTTCAGGTACGTTTCTATACCCGTATTCAGTTTCTCATCAACCAGGGAAACCAGCCCCCACAACTCGGAGTTTTTCATTGCAACATGAAATGTCAGTTTCGCTGTCCTCCCGATAAGTGCTTTAGCCCTCTCAGTCTCCTTCAACCCGGGCAGCTGCACCACAATCCTGTTCTTCCCCTGAGGCTGAATGGAAGGTTCCGCAACACCAAACTCATCTACGCGGCTCCTGATTATCTCAACCGCCTGATGCTGCACCGCATTCTCAATCTCTCCCAATTCTTTTTTAGAAAGAACCATCACGATTTCGTTCTTACCGGCAATTTCAATCTCCCAACTCTTTCCGTACTCATCTGCCAGAGCCTGACGTGCTTTCGCAGCAGAAGCTTCTTCTCCAATCCTGATAGTCAACCGTTTCTTCACATTCTCATCAGGTGTGATAGAAACAACCTGAATTCCTTTATGCTCCAGTGTCCGCCTTACGTCCGGAACGTGGTTATGAACTACCGTTGCCACCGCCTCGCCGGTATCTACCTCAAGCACAAGGTGTGTTCCGCCCTGAAGGTCAAGTCCCAAATTGACCTTTCTCGAGGGCAGAACCTTCTTAATCCCCTGAGGTATAAAACGATAAAGAGGAGTCGAAGGAACCGCATAAACCAGCGACATTAAAACAACAAAAGAAACCAGAATCAGCCTCGCTCTAAGATTCGCCTTCATATTCTCCTCCTGTAATTTAATGAGGCAATGTCAAAAACCTCTTCTTTTTATGCGTGTCATTCCCGTGCAAACGGGAATCCAGAGAACGCTGTAATCGTGCTGGAATCCTAGATTCCGCATCAAGTGCGGAATGACATCTCCACAAGACTGAGAATTAGGATAAGCTGTCCAGCACTTGTCCTACAATCCAACACTCTACCATAACGCCAAGTTAATAAGTTGGGGTAGTTGCCCAAT
>JAUVJM010000074.1 GCA_030596585.1 bacterium | reverse complement strand
GGTATATTGTAGAGCAGGATATCTGCCAACGCGACCCCTTCGAAAGTCTTGCCATAAGCTTCAATAATCTCAAGAAGATGTCCGGCACCGGGGAATAATCCCTTGGTTGTCCTGGATGGTTTCTATCGTCCACCCCATCATTACCCTTGTCCTCCGTTTGAATTTCCACAGGTGATTTTTTTTGGGCTTGACAGGAATTTGTGCATAGTGTACATTCTAATTGGTAATGACAATCATTATCAATTAGTAAAGAGAGGATGTACAGCTCTATGCATGCCTGGGAGGCAAAAACATGAAAATAGCAATTTCAAGCGGGAAGGGCGGAACGGGTAAAACCTTCGTCTCTACGAATATAGCGGCAAGTCTGGCTGATTGCGGGGAGAGAGTGTCCTATCTTGATTGTGATGTGGAAGAACCTAACGGGCACCTTTTTTTGAAACCGGAGATTAAAAAGGAAGAGGATGTGGAAATTCTCTCGCCTATGGGAGTTGATGAGGAAAAATGCATCCACTGCGGAAAATGCGCGGAAGCTTGTACTTACAATGCCATAGCCGTGGTAAAGGATAAAGTCCTTTTCTTTCCGGAGCTATGCCATGCGTGTGGAGCATGCAAAATAGTTTGCCCCGTGGATGCAATTGTTGAGAGAAAGAGGAAAATAGGTGTCATCAAACATGGAAAGAGCGGGAACATCGATTTTCATTATGCACTTCTTAAAACTGCTGAAGGCGGGATGTCTCCAAGACTGGTCAAGAAAGTCAAGGAATATGCAGGCGGAGGCATAGATATATATGATTCTTCCCCCGGAACCGCATGTCCTGTTGTAGAAACTGTGAAGGATGCCGATTTATGTGTGCTTGTTACTGACCCGACTCCTTTTAGCGTTAATGACTTGCGGCTTGCAGTGAATATGTGCAGGGAGATAAATCAGGAACCGGTTGTGCTCGTTAACCGTGCTGAATATAGAAATAGCGAACTGAAGGAATATTTGAAGGATGCAAACCTGGAAGTACTGGGAGAAATTCCGGATGATAGAAAAATAGCAGAAGTGTACTCTGTCGGTGGTATGGTTGTTGAGGAACTTCCTGAATACAGGAAGTTATTCCAGGATATTGCTGGGGAGATGAAGAAAAAGGCAGGAGAGAAAAGAGTTGTAGGAAAGGTAGTCCGGACGGAATTTCCCGCCGGTGAAATCACAAAAGCCGAAACAACTGCTTTTGAGAGAAAACCGATGGAACTTGTTATAATAAGCGGGAAGGGCGGAACCGGAAAAACATCAGTGGCTGCTTGTTTTGCCGCTTTAGCTGAAAACAAGGTGATTTCGGACTGCGATGTGGATGCGGCTGACCTGCATCTTATTGTACAGCCGGAGATAAAGGAAAGGGGAGCGTTCAGCGGCAGTAAGTTAGCTGAAATCGATGAGGTTAAATGCACCGGATGCGGAAGATGTATGGAGGAATGCAGATTTTCCGCCGTTGAGGAAGTGGAAAGCGGGAAATGCCGTATTAACCAGATATCTTGCGAGGGATGCGGAGTGTGTTATCTTGTGTGCAAAGATGAAGCTGTAAAGTTGAGTGATGCAATCAACGGAGAATGGTTCATATCAAAGACAAGATTGGGTCCTATGACTCATGCCAAACTTCTACCTGCAGAGGAAAATTCAGGCAGGCTTGTTACGCTGGTGAGAACAAAAGCAGTTGAAGAATCCAATCGCGTAAATGCCGACAAGGTGATAATAGACGGGTCCCCCGGCACAGGCTGCCCTGTAATAGCTTCTCTCACCGGTGCAGACTATGCTCTCGCTGTAACAGAGCCGACTGTTTCAGGAATCCATGATATGAAGCGCGTTCTTGATGTGGCAAGACATTTTGGAATCAAAGCAGGAATTGTGGTAAACAAGTCTGATTTGAATAATGAGATGACAGAAAAAATAAGGCAATTTGCCGGGCAGTCTACGGTTGAGTTTATAGGCACAATACCCTATGATGAGAAGGTGACGGAAGCACAGATAGAAAAGCTTTCTGTGGTTGAGTATGGAGATTCTCCTGCGGCAAGAAGCATAAAGGAAATATGGGAAAGGATAAAAAAGTGAGTTATATCTTCGGCCCGGTTCCATCAAGGAGGCTGGGTTTTTCCTTGGGAGTTGACCTTGTTCCTTTCAAGATTTGTACGGTTGACTGTATCTATTGCCAATTGGGGAAGACAACGTGTAAGACAGTTGAAAGAAAGGAATACGCGGCTCCCAGCGAGATTCTTGCTGACTTGGAAAGAGCGCTTGCTTCCTCAAGGCGTATTGACTATGTTACTCTCTCGGGCAGTGGGGAACCCACGCTGAATGCAAAGACAGGTGAGATTATCAGGGGAATAAAGAAGATGACCGGTATTCCCGTAGCCGTTCTCACCAACGGAACGCTTTTGACCGACAGGGTAGTGCGAGAGGAATTGGCATCCGCGGATTTGGTAGTTCCCTCTCTTGATGCAGTCACGCAAAGGGTTTTCGAGGAAATAAACAGACCTCATCCGTCTCTGGCGGTTGAAAACATAATCGAAGGAATGGTTGAGTTCAGTAAAATGTATAAGGGCAAGATATGGCTTGAAATAATGCTTGTGCAGGGAGTAAACGATAGCCGTGAAGAGCTCGAAGATTTGAGAAACGCCGCGCAAAAGATAAAGCCCGACAAAATACAGCTCAATACTCCGGTGCGTCCTACGCAGGAAGAGCATGTGAAGGTATTGAGCGGCGAGAGACTTCTTGAGATAAAAGAATTTTTTGGGGATAACTGCGAGATTATTGCTGAGTTTGAAAGAAAGGAACAGAAGGCATATCTTGAGAATGTGGAAAATGAAATCCTTACTCTTATCAGCCGCCGTCCCGTAACGTCTGAGGACATATCTTCGTCCCTTGGCTTCCACATAAATGAAGTGCTGAAATACGTTGAAAGTCTGCAGAAGGAAAAGAAAATAACATCACGAATCCATCAGGGGAAAAGGTACTTCCAAAAAAGTAGTCTGGAGAATGCATTGAGCCAGACACAGCATTAAGTTACCATAAGTGGCGATTGTCTATGTAGTTGCAAAGTTTACTTTGCCTTTTGGCAGAGCAAGCTCTACAACTACAATTATTTCTGACAGCTTAGTGGTTATCATTCCGAAAGAACTTGCCAAACCAACTTCCGTTGGCTATCATATCCTAACGTAGTGTTTCACAATTAGCTCGCCTTATAGTGAACTTGTCATTCTGAGGAGTGAAGCGACGAAGAATCTATAGAGATTCTTCGCTGTGCTTAGAATGACAGAATAGGCGTGCGCAAAAATTAATGTCGTTGTGTACGAACGAATGGAGGGGCTGGTATGGGTTCCGGAAAAGTCAGGATCACAATCATATATGATAACGAAGTCTTCAAAGAAGGTCTTGCGGCTAGCTGGGGTTTTTCCTGTTTGGTGGAGATAGAGAACACACCGAAGATTCTTTTTGACACGGGAGCAGACGGCGCTATGCTTCTTTCCAATATGAAGAAGCTCAATATTGACCCTGAGAGCATATCTGCGGTTTTCATCTCCCATTCTCACTGGGACCATACCGGCGGGCTCTCGGATTTCCTGAAGATAAACAGAGACGTCAAATTGTATGTCCCCGCTTCTTTCCCCTGTGCTTTTGATGTGGAGGAGGTAATTCCCGTTAAGGCTTCTCTTACACTCTACGAAGGTGTTTTCTCTACAGGCGAGCTTTCTGAGGTGGAACAGTCTATGGTAGTGAAACTGGATGGAAAGGCGGCTGTAATCGCGGGATGTTCTCATCCGGGGGTAGGAAACATCATCAGGGCTGCCTCTCAATTTGGTAAAGTATCTGCTTTGATTGGAGGCTTGCACGGGTTCAAGGATTTTGATTTAGTCAAGGACATGGACCTTATCTGCGCCACCCACTGCACCGAATACAAGCCGGAGATTAAGGATTTGTACCCCGGCAAGTTTGTGGAAGGGGGAGCAGGGAAGGTAATCGAATTGTGAGTGGATGGATGATGTTGTTATTGAACACTGATAACCGGTTGCTGTACTTTAAAAAAAAGGAGGAGGAAAGATGTTAAGTGATTTGGAAATTGCCCAGAAGGCAGACATGAAACCGATTGCAGAGATTGCGAAGAAATTGGAAATAGGAGAAGATGAACTTGAGCCGTACGGCAAGTTTATGGGCAAGATAAACCTGGAGATTCTGGAGAGACTCAAGGATAAACCCGACGGGAAGTTTATCACGGTAACTGCCATTACGCCCACTCCTCTGGGAGAGGGCAAAACCGTTACCAATCTCGGGATAGGTCAGGCTCTGGCTAAAATCGGGAAGAAGGTCTGCAATACTATAAGAGAACCTTCGAAGGGGCCCACATTCGGGATAAAGGGGGGTGCCTGCGGCGGAGGCTATTCCCAGGTGGTGCCCATGGAAAACATCAATCTCCATTTTACGGGAGATATCCATGCGGTTGAGACTGCCCACAACCTATTCAATGCCGCGCTGGATGCGCACATACTTCACAAGAACAAATTAAACATAGACCCTTCGAACATAACCACGAGGCGTTGTGTTGATGTGAGTGACCGGACACTGAGGAACATAGTCATCGGACTTGGCGGAAAGGAAAATGGCTACACGCGCGAGACGGGATATGACATAACCGTGGCGTCAGAGACGGCGGCGATTCATGCTCTGACGACGGGACTGTTCGATTTGCGGGAGAGGCTTGGCAGGATGCTATGCGGTTTCTCGTACGACGGTAAACCGGTGACTGCGGAAGATCTGAAGGTTGCCGGGGTAATGACGGTTCTCTTGAAAGATGCCATCAAGCCGAATCTTGTGCAAAGCCTGGAGAATACTCCTGTGATTGACCACGGCTTTCCGTTTGCCAACGTCGCCCACGGGAACAATTCGGTTCTTGCCAATCTCGTTGCTTTGAAACTTGCCGATTATGTGGTTACGGAGAGCGGGTTTGGGGCGGATTGCGGAGCTGAGAAGCTGGTAGACGTTGTCTGCCGTCAGAGCGGAATCAAGCTTGATGCGGTTGTCATAACCTGCAGTATCCGTGCTCTCAAAATGCACGGCGGGGCGTTTGTCCTCAAACCGGGTCAGAAATATGACAAAACGGTTGCCGAGAAAGAAAACATGCCGGCGCTTGAGAAAGGATGTGAGAACCTCAGGGTTCATCTGGAGAACATGCTTTCTTTTGGGATCCCGGTTGTTGTCACAGTCAATCGCTTTACGGCTGACCGCGACAAGGAAGTGGATTTCGTCGTTAAATATGCACGGGAACACGGAGCGTTTGCCGCATGTGCAATAGACCCGTGGGCGAAAGGCGGAGAAGGCTGCGTCGAGGCGGCGGAAGCAATAGTGAAAGCGTGCGACCAGCCTAACGATTTTCATCTGCTGTATCCGGATGACATTTCCATTAAAGAGAAAATAGAGATAATTGCAACGAAGATATATCGTGCCGACGGAGTTGATTACACTCCCCTTGCGGAAAAGAGGATAAAACTCTACACGGAGTTGGGGTATGGGAAGCTTTGCATAAACATGGCGAAGACTCATCTATCTCTTTCTCACGATCCCAGTTTGAAAGGAGTGCCGAAGAATTTCAGGATTCCCGTCCGTGACATAAGAGCTTCGGTTGGGGCGGGTTTTCTCTACCCGCTTCTCGGCGAGATGAGGACTATGCCCGGCTTGCCGTCGGCGCCTGCTTTTATTCCGGTTGACATTGATGAAACCGGCAAGACGCTGGGATTGTTTTAGTTAGTTCAGTTAGTTTTAGATTGCGTTGTTATGAATGATGTGTTAACGTATTAGAAAGATTGCAAGGAGGTGAGAATAACTAATGGCAAAGAAGAAAGTAGCGAAGAAGAAAGTAGTAGCAAGGAAGGTTAGATGCGCGGCAAAGACAGCTGCCGGGAAGCGGTGTAAGAGATATGCTACCGGTAAGTCCAAGTTCTGCGCTTCTCACAAAAAGAAGTAAACGATGTTCATCTTGACAAAGCAGAAAAAGATTATCGTCTTCTTTTTGATTGGAGCATCCATTGTCGGTCTGGGAGTTTTGTATTACCGCAAGGCAGCATTATCGCCGGCGAGACCGAAGGTTGTGGAAACTGAGAATCGAACGGAGGATGAGACTGAGTTTGTCTGTGTTGATGTAAGCGGCGCTGTCTGGAGGCCGGGTGTGTATAGGATGAGGTACGGTGCGCGCGTTGGCGATGTTCTCGCAAGGGCTGTACTTCGACCGGATGCGGACGTAGATGCGGTAAACAGGGCTGCGTCTCTCTCAGATGGGCAAAAGATTGTTGTTCCCGTTAAAGGCAGTTCCCTGAAAAAAGGAGAGCCTGCTCTGACGGGAAAAATCAACATAAATACGGCGACGGAAGGTGAATTGTGCAGACTCCCTCATATTGGTGAGGTCCGCTCCCGGGATATAGTTGATTACAGAAAAACACACGGCCCGTTTGCAACCGTTGAAGAACTGAAGAAGGTGCCCGGGATAGGAAAGGAGACCTTCAGGCGTTTGAGGGATTTAGTTGTGGTTGAGTAGGGCAGGGACGCATCCCATGCAACTCTTGTTCAGGTGTGTCCCTGTTTTTGTTGCGAAAGCGTTATAGTCAGAGAGGAAGTGGCATTATGGCAGAAGAAGTCAAGCCGGGGCAGGAAGAGCAAAAACCCGGGATGCACGGGTGTCTGAAGGGATGTTTGATCTTTCTCGGAGTGTGTGTGGCTGCATTTATCGTGACGGTCAGTGTTGTCTTCTACAAGAGAGCTGCCATCAAGAATTGGGCTATAGTAAAGGCGTTTGATGCGGTGG
>JAUVJM010000069.1 GCA_030596585.1 bacterium | reverse complement strand
ATCCAGTAATGGGCCCAGCATCTGTTCCCAGCCCGTTGGTTCGCCAGTTGCAGCTGCCGCAGATGATCCTACCGGCTCCACATTCTTTTCCACCACACCGGCGCCTGCTGCAGCAGCCATACCCAGAGGCAATAAAACCACTGCTACAACCACTAACTTTTTCCACATTTGCGCACCTCCCGCAAAATTTATTTTCTAGAATCCAGCATGATGTACATTTTTACATTTGTTTCTTTTGCCAATCCGCGTTTTTTATGGCTTTCAGCAATGCATTCAATGAGTCTCTATACTTCGTTAGAAGATTTTGGTGTAAGACTGTCCATTCTTCGTTTTCGTAAACCTCATAAAGCTTTGCATTTTTCAGTTCTTCTGCAAGCTTAGGTTTTTCACTCTTTGAATGCGCACCCAGAAAGCTGAGTATTTGATTCAACTTTCTTAGACCAAACAAATCAGCATCAATTTTAAATTGCTTAGAGTGCAGAAAAAGAAAGAGTTTATTAATAGACTTATTAAAGTCATGTTCAGCTGTGTCAGGTAGCAATTTCTTAATCGCTTCGTTATCAAGTCTGTGGTTTCCAATATCCTTACTTAGATTCTGAATTACGCCTCTCAAATTTACACAAGCCATCATCAAAGTTGCTCTATCATTTGCTGTCTTTATCTGTGAAAAAAGAGCTTCATTTTGAGGAAATATCGAGAAACCAATATGTTTGTGAGACTTCGCTGCATCATTTATTTTTTCCCTTAGACCACTAATTTCCTCAACCAGATCTGCATTGCTATATTTTTCTTGAACAGCTTGTTGCTTTACACTTTCAGCTTTCTTTTGTTTTTCCTCCTTCTTCTTTTTCGCTCTTTCAATTATATGCTTCGCTTTAACCCCACCTTTTTCCAGAATGAGTTTTTTTAATTCCTCAATCTTTGTACCTTTCCAAGCACTAATGACCATAGCAATTATGTATTCGTACTCTTCATCTTTATGTATTTCATCGAAATTCTCTATGATGGTCTGCAATTGTTTTTTTGGATTTATCTCCAACCATTTACCAAAAGCATATTTTCTTACATCAGTATCAAACCGATCGTCTAAATAGATTAACCGCAGATCATTTTCAACATAACCTATCAAATCTGCATCCTTTAAATAGGGAATAAGCGTATGTAGATTATAAACATTGCCTACCTCTTCAATAAACCAAGATAAACTTGCTAAGGCAATATCAATCGCAGGTTTTTCATAGTATTTTCTCTTTTTGAAAATCTCTACAGCATAAACACGGTCTGTATTGCTTGTTTCAGGACATTCGCCTATCTCAATTGCAATTGAGACTATCTCACTTGAATTTAGTTCATTTAGAGTGCTAAGAAAGTAATGAGAATAGCTTTTATTTTTGTTCCTTTTGTAAATTTCATAAACAGGATATAAAAAGATAGGGCCATTAATTTCTTTAATCTCATTCAGTAATTCCTTAAGCTTCTTTTCTTTGGTAGTTGAATAGAGTTCTGCAATCAGCTTTGAATTATATTCTATAGTCATAATGGGACTTCCCCCCGAAAACCACAAAGTCTATTTTGGTCGGGATGGGCGGATTCGAACCGCCGACCTCTTGCTCCCGAAGCAAGCGCGCTAACCAAGCTGCGCTACATCCCGACATCACAAAGATTCCAAACCGTTAGATTCATATGCAGCCTGCAACCAACCCATTATTTTCCTATATATCTTAACATCGTACAATTCAACATGAGCTGTACCGTAATCCGACCGACGACGGTATGGAGAATCACTACAGCTTTGCTTTATGAACGGTCTCCGAAATTGAGGCATAGGGACATTCAACTCCTTTGACCAAAATTCATGTGCCTCAGTCGGATCAATATCTTCGTAAAGAAATAAACGAACCGTAACCTTCTCTGAGGGTACAGAGCAAACCTGCATGAGGAAATTGAGAAAAACCCTCAAAATAGCTGGGTCAGAATTAACCATCTCGACACGCTGACTTGAAACGGCGGAGTTTTTCCTTCCTTCACCAGCATAAAGCATCAAGCCAGCAATCCACAAATCTCTCTTGGAGAAAGGCAATATCTCCTCTCTGCACTTGATAGACAACGCTACGTTTCGCTTGGCAATGTTAGAAAGCCGGGTCTTACGGCTTCGCTCTCTGCCCAACCGCCGCTGGTTTTCAATATTTGCCAACACGTCTTCGGATAATTCTATATCACGCACCCAACCACTCACGGAACTTTTGGACACACCCACCATTACAGCAATTTGTTTTATTGAAAGTCCCTCGCATCGTAATTGGCGACATTTATTCTTTTCTTCTAACTTCATACGAGCTTATTCCTCCCTGTGCGTACTGCGTCGTGCGTGTGATGACAAGTTAAAACAAGTGCCCGATTTGTCTGCCGCCGAGTGACAGCAAAGTCACCACAACACCCGCCAGCAATACGCCGCAAATTATTGCAGGAAATGCATAGCGGAACTTGATACGGAAAAGCGATGCCGCCACACAACCTGTCCATGCCCCCGTAATAGGGAGCGGAATCGCAACAAAAAGAGCCAACCCCAGAGCTTCGTATTTCTGGACTATCTCTGCTCGTTTTCGGGTCCGGCCGTAGAGCCACTCAAAAAAACGGGACATGAGTTTAAATTTCTGCAATCGCTTCGACACCGGTTCCAGAAAAAGCAATAAGGGAATAACCGGCACAAGGTTTCCCGCCACAGCAAGGAGATACGTCTTGAGAACAGGCATACCCTTGACTATGCCCAGAGGAATAGCTCCTCTTAACTCCGACACCGGAGCCGCCGCCAGCAAAAACACCTTCAATTCAACAGACAAGTCTATCATTTTCCTCTCTCCCAACCGTATTTACCGATAAGAGGAACAAAAACGCACCCGCAGACGTTTTTTCTTTCAAGATTCCCGTGTATCTTATGCATTACCGCAAGCTCCTGTGAATAATATCCGCCAACCGGTATAACGAGCCGTCCTCCCTCATTGACCTGTTCCGCCAGAACCTCCGGAATTTCAGGGGAGCCTGCCGTAACCATAATCCCGTCATAAGGAGCAAACTCGGGCCACCCTTCCGAACCATCCCCCGCCTTCAGATTCACATTCACATAGCCGAGCGTATTGAGAATCTCACTGCTTCGATTGCGCAGCTCTTCAATCCTCTCTACTGTGTAAACCTGCCGGGCAAGCTCAGCAAGTATTGCCGTCTGGTAGCCCGAACCGGAGCCAATTTCAAGAACGCTTTCGTCTTCTTTCAATTCAAGACACTGCGTCATTAACGCTACAATATAAGGCTGGGATATAGTCTGACCTTCCCCGATGGGGAGAGGTCTGTCTTCATACGCAAATTCCATCAAATCCGCCGGAACAAACCTGTGCCGCGGAACTTTTTTCATTGCCAGCAGTACACTCTCATCAGTAATTCCACGCGGCAGTAACTGCGTCTCCACCATTCTACTTCTTTCTTCTTCAAAACGATGCTCTCTATCCATGGCTAAGGACTTTAACAAACCCTGAACGACACGGCAATTCTGATAACCAGTTTTATAAACCTCAATGTATCGGTGAACCTGTTTATGTTACTAAACTCTCCGCTATAAATTGTCCTGATAGGAACCTCACTAACTTTGAATCCTTTCCTGCCCGCCTTTATCAAAATCTCCGACTCCGTTTCATAGTTCGACGTTACCAGAGCAACTTTTTCCAGAACCTCTCTTTTTATCAGGCGATAGCCTGTCTGGCTGTCAGTTATCTTCTGACGCGAGAGAATCGAGACAATCAGCGACGTAACAACGTTCGTAGCAAGCCTTATGAACGGCATCCCTTCTCGAGACCCCATACGCGTTCCGAGAATAATATCGGCCCCGCTTCTCTCAGCTTCGCTAACAAAGAGAGGCAGCTCTTCCCAGTCATGCTGCCCATCGGCATCCATCGTTATTATCTGTTCACAGCCCGCCCTGAGGGCATAATCAAAACCTGTTCTGAGCGAAGCTCCCTTGCCGCAATTCCTATCATGCCTGAGGACAACAGCGCCGGCTTTCTCTGCCTGTCCGGAAGTATCATCGGTTGAGCCATCATCAACGACAACAACTCTATCCGCGCAAGAAAGAAGTCTCTCTACCAGCTTACCGATAGTTTTACCCTCGTTGAGGGCAGGGATCACCACACACACTTTCATAACTATTCACTATTCACTAATCTTCCCACACTCTATGATACATGAACCATTGTTCAGGATAAAGCACAATATATTTCTCGAGAATCTTTATCCATCTCTCCAGAACGTCTCTCTCGCTCTCATCCGCATTTCTGGAAAGGTCGGCACGAAATGGCTTTTCAAAGAAAAACCTGAATCGCCCGTTCTTCTGTCTTAACATCATACAGGGAAGAATACTCGCTCCGGTCCTGACAGCAAGAACCGGCAGACCGCGGGGGATAAGTGCCGGCTTCCCGAAAAACGGGACCTTTGTGCCCCGTGAAGTGACATCTCTGTCACCAAGTATCGCCACCATCCCTCCTCTGAGAAGTGTCCTGTAGGACTCTCTTCCCGCTTTCCCCACAGGTATTCCCTTTACTCCCTTCCTTGCTCTTTGTCCCACAAATATTGCATCAACCTTCGCATCCTGATGACCCAGGACAACTGCACTCAGAGGATACCCGAGTAACGCCATAGTCACCGCTCCCAGATCCCAATTCCCTATATGCGCTCCCACGGCAAGGACTCCCTTCTTCCGGGCCACAACCCTGTCAACATATTCCCTGTTTTCCACCTCCACAAATTCGCCGATGTTTCCGCTGTTGAGTTTGCCAATATAAAAGAAGTCCGCAATGAACTTCCCGAACTGCGCAAAATTTGCCCGCGCACACTCCGAAATTCTTTCTTCAGACCAATCCCCGAAAACATTCCTGAGATTCTCCTTGAGAATCTCTCGAGGTCCCCGCCAGAAATAAAAACTCAGCCCGGCTATTCCGCCCGCTATCCAGTAAGCAACCCTGAGAGGAACAACCAGAACAATAAACCCTGCAAGTCTGTATAGAAAATATTCAACCACCGGTATCAATACCCCGCTGACACGAAGACACACGCTTATCCTAAAGTAACCATTAAGCCGTCAGAAGTAATTGTAGTTGCAGACTTGCCCGCCGACGCTTTGTGGAGGGGCTTGCTCTGCCAAAAAGCAAAGTAAACTTTGCAACTACATGAGCAGTTGCCACTTATGACGGCTCAACGGTTACCCTCTAAGAAAACATGATTATGCGGCGAAAAATCGCCGACAACAAAATTTGGTCGGGGCGACTGGATTCGAACCAGCGACCCCTTGACCCCCAGTCAAGTGCGCTAAACCAAACTGCGCCACGCCCCGACCCTTATCGTTAGAATACACTCTGGCAGTGCCTAATCACTCTCAAGCAATTCAAGAATGGAGACAAGCTCCCTCTTGATTCCGGAAAGTGTAAACTTCAGCGTCTCTCTGCCGGAAGTTTTGTTCGCTTTTCCCTGCAATCTCTTCTTTGCTCCGGCAATCGTATACAATTCCTCGTACAGAAGCTCCTTTATCTTAAAAATGAGTTCAATGTCTTTCTTCTCATAATCTCTTTTCCCCGCCCTGTTCTTGCTAGGACGCAAGGAAGGAAACTCAGTTTCCCAGTAACGCAAAACGTGCGGCTCAATCCCAGTTGTTTTGCTCACCTCAGTTGTAGAACGGAACTTCTTCTCAACCACAGAGGAAATCCTCCTCAAGCTCTGCGCGCGGAGCCCTGAGCATTAAATCGGAAGCAGCACTGCGGGCATCCTTTCCGTTAAAAAGTACAGCGTGGACCTGCTCGGTTATCGGAACATCAACCTTATGAATGCCCGCCAGCTTATGGGCACATCCGGTAGTCCGAAATCCTTCCGCAACCTGTCCCACCTCGGACAACGCCTTATCAGCAGCCCTGCCCCGGGCAACCAGTTCTCCGAGTTTTCTGTTTCTGCTGTAAGGACTTGCACAGGTGGTAATCAAATCGCCCATGCCCGATAGACCGGAAAAAGTTCCTGCGTTTGCCCCCATAGCCACACCAAGACGAGTAATCTCAGCAAGCCCCCTCGTTAGAAGAGCAGCTTTGGTGTTGTCTCCGAACCCAAGACCGTCGGAAATCCCTGCCGCAATAGCAATAATATTCTTCAACGCACCGCCCAGCTCTACTCCAACCAAATCCGGATTTGTATATACACGGAAGTTCTCCGTCATAAACAATTTTTGTACGTTTCCTGCCATGCCGCTGTCCCGCGAAGAAACAACCACGGTAGTCGGGATTCCCCTGCTAACCTCTTCGGCATGACTCGGGCCGGAAAGAACGCAGATTTTGCTCTCCGGCAATTCTTCCCTGATAACCTCCGACATCCGCATCAGGGAACCGTCTTCAATGCCCTTCACGACACTAATAACACTGACCCCGAGCCTGATACCGGCAACTTTCTTCACAACCTCACGCATGACGTGTGAGGGAACGGCAATTACAATTACTTCTGTCTCTCCGATTACCTCATCAAGAGAAGAACTTATAGAGATCGATTCAGGAATCCGGATTGAGGGAAGAAACTTCACGTTCTCACCCTGCCGGATGAGAGCCTGTGCCAGCTCCTGAGAAACCTCCCACAGCCTTACGCTCTCGCCCTTATTAGCAAGATGAACTGCCAGCGTGGTTCCCCAGCTCCCTGCCCCGAGAACAGCCACGTTCATTTCAGCGAAGTCCTCCTATTCTGTTTTCTTTGCCCCGAATCAGCCTTAGAATATTAGCATGGTGCCTCGCTATTATCAATATCGCTATTGCCGCTCCAAACACAAACGTTGCCCTATCCTGCCCCGACAACCACATGAAAACCGGCAGGCTGACTGCCGAGACAATGGAAGCGAGTGAAACGTATCTGCTTGAGCCGGCAACTATAAGCCAGACAACAGCAGACAAGCCAAGAGCTTTAGGCGCTATTCCGAGAAGAACCCCTACACTCGTCGCCACACCTTTTCCTCCGCGGAAACGCAAAAACACAGTCCAGTTATGTCCTGCAATCGCCGATATTCCCGAAAGAATCTTAAGCGATGCGATGTCCATGCCCACAGCAGGGAAATGGCTCGCAATACAGGGAGTAATCAGGGAAACCGGTATTAGCCCTTTTGCTATGTCAACCAGGAGCACCAGAATCCCCAGTCCCGGCCCGAGTGCCCGGAAGGTATTCGTCGCCCCCACATTTCCGCTCCCAAAATCACGGATGTCAACACCTTTGAGGGCTTTCCCAAGCACATAACTTGTGGGAAACGACCCCACGAGGTAACTGGTTAAAAAAACCAAAGCTATAGCCATATCAAACAAACTATATCAATATACTTTAAGCATGTCAAACAGGAAATTGTTTGATTTTGCGTTGTGTTTTTCACACAACTTTGACACTTTGAGTGCGATTTCAGGTTATTGCCAATTGTATTATCGTTGGTGAGTATATGTTGATTGAATTTCCAATTAAAATT
>JAUVJM010000123.1 GCA_030596585.1 bacterium | reverse complement strand
GGCATGCCCGTCCCGCTAACAAAGTTGCGCAAAAGGGAAATTCCTATACAATCAAGTTTCCTGTAGATGTTGACATATCTATCAGCCTGACGTATCATACGGATTGCACATAAGTTAGCAGTTTAATGAAACACTACACTGGTCACTACATTTCAGGAGGAGAATCGAGATGCCAAAGATTACTTTCATAGGCGCCGGGAGTCTGGAATTTACAAGAAAGCTTGCAGTTGATATTCTATCACGCCCTGCGCTCCGCAGCTCAACCTTGAGCCTCATGGATATTGACAATGTCCGCCTGAACCTTTCCCAGAAAGGCATTCAGCGGGTGATTAAGGAGGGAAAATTTCCCGCAAGAGTCGAGGCAACACTCGACAGAAAAAAGGCACTTAAAGGTGCAGATTACGTGATAATATCAATCCTTGCAGGAAACGTTAACGTTTTCACTCCCGAAATAGAAATCCCTAAGAAATATGGCGTAGAAATCTGTATTGGCGATACACTGGGTCCTGCAGGGGTTTTCAGAGCTCTTCGCACAATTCCCGCAATGCTGGACATATGCCGTGACATTGAACGCGTTTGTCCTTCCGCACATGTGATCAACTACACGAATCCGATGAGCATGCTCTGCCGTGCCATACAGCGGGAGACCTCAATCAAAATGGTTGGTTTGTGCCACAGTGTCCAAGGTACATCCGAAATGCTCGCCAGGTGGATTGGCGCTAAAATGGACGAGATAGACTACTTGTGCGCCGGCATAAACCACCAGGCATGGCTCCTCGAATACAAGCGGAAAGGGAAAGACGCCTACCCGCTTATAAAGAAAGCCATCAAAAAAAAGAAAATTTACGAAGAAGAAACCGTCCGCTGCGAGATGTTTAAATACCTGGACTATTTCGTGACTGAATCAAGCGGGCACAATTCCGAATACAGCGCATGGTTCAGGAAAAGGCCTGATTTGATGAAAAAGTACTGTTCAGGAAAAACGGGGTGGTCGGGTCACACCGGATTTATCCTCAAGCTATATGGCGAGGACAGGAAAGACTGGCGAAAAAAGATGCGCGAGTTTGTAACAAGTAAAAAACCTCTTGATTTGACTCCTTCACATGAATACGCATCCTATATTCTGAATGCCATTGAAACGAACCAGCCTTTCAAGTTCAACGGTAACGTAAAAAACACCGGGCTTATTACGAACCTGCCGCAGGACTGTTGTGTGGAAGTGCCGGTTATTGCCGATCGCGGAGGCTTCCAGCCGCTTCATGTGGGCGCTTTACCGCCGCAGCTTGCCGCCCTTAACAACATGAGCGTTGCTGTCCAGGAAATGGCAGTCGAGGCGGCATTGACCGGAAACCGAAGACTTGTTTTCCACGCCTGTGCCTATGACCCGCTGACATCAGCAGTTCTCTCTCTTCCGGAAATCGAGAAAATGGTGAATGAGCTTTTCAAAACCCAGAAGAAACACCTTCCGCAGTTTAAAAGGTAATGTAGTGTTTCACAATTAGCTCGCCTTATAGGGAACTTGTCATTCTGAGGAGTGAAGCGACGAAGAATCTATAGAGATTCTTCGCTACGCTCAGAATGACATGACAGTAATGACGTCAGTTGCTATTCTTCATTATAGCTGTTATCCGGTCATCGGCGGAGTCGAAACCGTCATCCAGGCTCACGCAAAACTCTTCGCAAAGCACGGGTATCCGGTAAAACTAATTGTCGGGACAGGGAAACAGTTTGACAGCCGGATTCCCGTAACCGTAATACCCGAGATGAGAGCTCTGCACCTTGTTGACAGAACCCTGCATGCCGAGACGGCACAGGGAAATATCAGTAACAGGTTCAAGAAACTCGAATCTTCACTCCACAAAAAACTCAAGCATGAATTGTCCCGGACAAACATCTGCATCGCACACAACGTCCTCACAATGCATTTTAACCTGGCACTTACTTCAGCTCTTGCAAGGATAATCAATGAACCTTCAGGGGAAGGGAAGCAGAAGAAATTTATCTCGTGGGCACATGATGCGACTTTCCTTGACCCTCATTACCGAAAAGAGTGGAAAGACGTCTATCCCTGGAACCTTCTATCTCAGCCAGCCGGAGGGGTAAAGCAGGTCACTATCTCGAATCTCCGCAAGAGGAAACTTGCGCGGCTCTTCAAATTCAAAGCGAAAGACATAACCGTTGTCCCTAACGGAATTGACCCGGCTGGTTTTCTCCGGCTAAGCCCGGCTGCTTCCTCATTTACCGAAAAGCTGAATCTCAGTTCCTATGACTTCGTCTTTCTTTATCCAACCCGAATGGTGAGACGCAAGAACATAGAGTTCGCGATAAAGCTAATCTACGGGATAAACTCCCTTGGGAGAAAAACCTGCCTCCTTATCACAAGTCCGCCTGACCCGCACAACAAGGACAGTATTCTTTATTATGAGTCATTGAAGAAACTGGCAGAAGAATTGGGAGTTAAGGACAAAGTCATATTCCTGTCCGAACAAAAGACTGCCGGAAGAAAAATAAGAATAAATGACCGCCTGCTCAGAGATCTTTATCTTCTCTCGGACATGCTTCTTTTCCCGAGCAAAGCAGAGGGTTTTGGCATTCCAATTCTCGAAGCAGGGATATGCCACCTGCCTGTAGCATGCTCGAAGATAGCGCCGCTGACCGAAATAGGAGGAGAAAACGTGCTCTACCTTAACCTTGATGACAGCGCGGAGAACACGGCAGGAAAGATAATCAGATACCTGGACAAATACTCAACTCTGCGACTTCACAAAAAGGTGATGCGAGGCTATACGTGGGAATCCATCTTTGCAAATAAGATCGTGCCGTTAGTACAGTGATCAGTCATAATGCTCCGTGACATTAGTTCTTGCCACATTTTGTTTGTCATTCCCACCCCGTATCAAGTACGGGGTAAACTGCAACGGGAATCCAGACATTTAACTGAGGATTCTGGATTGCCCGGTCAAGCCGGGCAATGACCGAAGTTTGTGTCACAGAATACCAGTTGGACTTGCCTCCACTGATTTTTTGGTGGAGCTGACGGGATTCGAACCCGTGACCTTCTGACTGCCAGTCAGATGTGCTCCCACTGCACCACAGCCCCTATAAGATAATTATGAGTTTTGAGTTCTAAGTTTTGAGTTGCAGACTAATTCCGGAAACTGACCCTTTCATGCGAATTAAACTCATAACTAAAAACTAATAACCTAAAACTAATTAGCAATGCTATCATCAATTTATGTTGCTGTCAAGCCCCCCATCCCATATAATCAAGCTATGAGACTTACTTTCCGGCAAAGGCTGTTACTATTCGGGATTCTCGCGGGATGCCTGTGCACCCCTCTGGGAAGCGAGGTGCAGAATCCGGCAGGACTGGTATACGTTGTGCCGGTGAAAGGCGAGATAGAGAAAGGACTGACCTATTTCATAACGCGCGCCGTAAAGGAGGCAGAAGAAGCCCAGGCGGATGCTATCGTAATACACATGGATACGCACGGCGGAGATTTAATGTCAACAGAGAGTATTATGGAAAGCCT
>JAUVJM010000149.1 GCA_030596585.1 bacterium | reverse complement strand
TTTATTCCTGCAGAATTCAAGCGGTTGATTAGAACCTGCGCAACGGTCATCTTGCTTGCGGAAAATTCAGTGTGACCGAAACCGTCCATGGATTCTCCAATGTCTCCCACATCAAATCCCTCGCTGACAATCACGATAACCCGCCCTGATTTCCTGAGTTCATCATTTACGTTGTTGATAAGTTCATCTACGGAAAGGTTGGATTCCTTGAGATATATCTGCATGGGGAATTTTCTTTCAGGGTCAGCCAACCGTGCCGCTGCCGGGATGAAGCCAATCTTGCGCCCCATAGCCTGTATTACCAGAACGGGGTCGGCAGGAGACGAGCCTTTGTTCTCTTCATTAGCGTTTTGAATGTTCATAGCCCAGTAGCGGGCTACGCTGCCATACCCGGGCGTATGGTCAATGAGCTTGAATTCCGAATCGCCGACGTCGTTGTCAATGGTTTTGGGAATTCCGGTGGCGATGAGGTCAATACCACGCTCTTTTGCCAGGGCAGCAATCTTGCCGGCAGTGTCCATGGAATCGTTTCCTCCGATATAGAAGAAGTAGCCGACACTGTGTGCTTGGAGAACGGCGATTACCCTCTCGAAATCCTCGTGCTGGGTTTCCTTCAGCTTGTAGCGGCAGGTTCCGATGAACCCTGCCGCAGGAGTAGTCCGCAAAAGCTTGATTTCTTCATCAGGCTGTTCGGAAAGATTGAGTAGTTCTTCTTTGAGAACACCCTCAATTCCGTGGAAACCGCCATAGATAGTGCCAAAGTCCTGAGGAAACTCTCTGCAGGTTTCAACAATAGCCCGCAGTGAATTATTGATGACTGGCGAAGGACCGCCTGATTGAGCTACGACTACATTCTTTGCCATTTTATTCTACTCCTCTCTACTCCTGCCATTCGGTATGAAAGGTTCCCTCTTTGTCTATTCGCTGATATGTGTGGGCACCGAAATAATCCCTCTGTGCCTGGATTAGATTAGCCCCCAGCTTTTCCTGGCGGTAGGAATCGTAGTAGCAAAGTGCCGAGCTGAAAGCCGGGATGGGTATTCCGAGATTGGCAGATGTGGAAACGACCTCGCGCCAGGCAGACTGGGATTTCTCGACAACTTCCTTGAAGTAGGGGGCAAGGAGCAGGTTTTTCAGTTCCGGGTTGTGGCCGAAGGCTTCTTTTATCTTGTGGAGAAACTGAGCTCTAATTATACAGCCGCCGCGCCATATCATGGCAATTTCTCCCAGCTTGAGGTTCCAGTTATGCTCTTTACTTGCTTCCTGCATGAGAGCAAAACCTTGAGCGTAGGAACAAATTTTGGAAGCATAGAGAGCTTTGCGGATGGCAGAGACAAATTCCCCGCGGCTGCCTTCAAATTTAAGTTCCGGCCCGGGCAGGATTTTTGAAGCTTCCACGCGCTCTTCCTTCAAGGCTGAGATACAGCGGGCGAAGACAGCCTCGGCAATCGTAGGAGCCGGGATTCCCATATCCAATGCCGACTGGCTTGTCCATTTTCCTGTTCCTTTCTGACCTGCCCTGTCGAGTATCATCTCTACCAGCGGATTTCCGGTATCCTCATCGACCTTCTTGAAAATATCCGCGGTTATCTCAATGAGGTAGGAACTCAGCTCTTTGTCATTCCATTCTGAGAAGACCTGATGCAATTCCTCCGCACTCATGCCGAGAGCGTTCTTCATGATGACGTAGGCTTCCGTGATTAACTGCATATCCCCGTACTCTATTCCGTTGTGGACCATCTTTACATAGTGTCCTGCTCCGTCGGAGCCGATATAGGTACAGCATGGCTCGTTGTCCACCTGAGCCGCAATCTTGCTGAATATAGGAGCAATTAAATCATAGGCTTCTTTCTGACCTCCCGGCATAATCGCGGGTCCGTGAAGTGCGCCTTCTTCCCCTCCGCTGACTCCTGTGCCGATGTAGAGGATTCCTTTCTCGGTTAGATTCTTATTGCGGCGAATCGTATCGCTGAAAAAGGAATTACCTCCGTCAATTATGAGATCGCCTTTCTCAAGGCAGGGAAGGAGTTTCTGAATGAAATCATCCACGGGAGCACCGGATTTTACCATGAGCATAATACGGCGGGGTTTCTCGAGCGAATTCACGAATTCGTCGATAGAATAGGTCGGGAGGACATTCTTTCCGCTGGCTGTGCCCTTCACAAATTCTTCGGTCTTGGACGAAGTTCTGTTGAAGACGGCGATGGGAAAGCCCTTTGATTCAATGTTCAGAGCAAGGTTCTGTCCCATGACTGCCAATCCAATCAATCCCATTTTCTGCTTTTCATTTTGCATCTCTGCTCTCCTCTTTTTTGTGAAGGTAATGTCAAAAACTTCTTCTTTTCCCCGGTCAAGCAGGTGAATGACAAAATGATCGTTAGAAACTAAAGTCACAATGCACTAAAGAACCGGATAAAAGCCGATGCCGGCTATTTTTTGCTTCAGTCTCTCATCAATTCCATCAAGCTTCACTTCAAAACTATGGAATTCCCTGCGCATGGGATATCCACTTCTGAGTTCATCGAAAAACCTCTTGCGCTCCGCGA
>JAUVJM010000092.1 GCA_030596585.1 bacterium | reverse complement strand
TGTCTCCATTTTTCAACTCTCCTGCGGAGATTTCAATAAGGCCGACCTCAACATGGCCAAAATAGTGTGTGATTTCCCCTATTTCCTGCTCCCCTGCTTTTGCTTTCTCTTCCATTTCTATTTTCTCCTCTTTGTGTCATTCCCGTCCTCTCCCGTCATTCCCGCCCCTAAAGGATTATTGTTCGAGCTTGTCGAGAACCTATCTTCTCGATGCGCTTTTGCTTACTCGAAGAATAAACGGGGTTCACTGAACTTTCTCATTCTACCACTCTCACTATTCACTGTCCACTGTTGACTGGAATTTATGTATAACCAACCCGCTCAACGGTTTTGGGTAGAAATAAGTAGCTTTTCCGGGCATTCTCATGCCTATGGATGCAATTGCTTTGACTTGGTCTACTCTGGTGGGGTTCAAAAGGATGGCAAGGGCAAATTTCCTCTCACCGATTAGCTTCAGTGCCTTCCCCGCATCTTTCGCGTAGGCAATATTCTCTTCCGGCATTTCCTCCCCGCCATTCAGGATGTGGTCAATCAGAAGATGATGAGCAATGGTCACGTCGAGAAATTTGTATATCTCGGGAACTTTTATAGCAACTTCCTGCTCATATTTCCTTTTCTCCCTCAGAATGAGAAATTCTAACTTGTCTCCGTCATACATGCCGAAAGTAATTTCTCTACCCTGATATTCCTTCATCAATGCTGATAGTTCTCCTAAAGAGGAGCAGGTCTTTTTGGAGAAGAATTCCTCCAGCCGCTTTTTTCGTCCGTCCGGGCTTCCGTCGGAAAGACTCCGAACCAGGCGGTGTGCCGGCAGAATGGTCAAGTCACTATCATCCATGTCGGTAAGATAAATCATGATGTGGTTGTATGACTGATTACCGGTGAAATTCGTTTCGCATTTGCGTCTCTTGTTTCTGTAGGCAAGCGCCGTTTCGTACCTGTGATGTCCGTCAGCTATGTAGATTTTGCGCGGTTCGAGCGTGTCCTGTATTCTGCGTATTGCTTCGGGATTGCACACTCTCCAGAGCTTGTGTGTGGTTTCGTTCTCATCTCCGATATTTAGAACCGGTTCCCCTGCCATGTGTTCGTTGAGCAGTTTATTCAAATGGAACCCCGGGTCCGGATACAATCCGAATATGGGAGAGAGATTTGCCTGGCAGGCATCAATCAGTTGTGACCGGTCCTTCTTAGCTCCCGCGAGCGTTTTCTCATGGGGGAGAACAGCTCCGTTTTCGGAGAACTCTTCAAGACGAAGGATGCAGATAAATCCTTTCTGAAGTTTTCTCTCCCCCTCCATATTGTATTCCTGGCTGTAGAAGTAAATGGAAGGTTCGTTGTCCTGGACAAGTTTCCTTTCCTCAAGCCAGCTTTGAAGAAAGCCTGCCGCTCTCGTGTATTGGTTGTTCTGTTCACCGTCACCGGGATGTTCCTTACCCAGTATGAGGCGTATTATGTTGTATTCGTCCATCCCATAGTATTTGTCCTGCTCTCCTTCCGAAATTACGTCATAGGGCGGGGCGGTCACTTTAGACACGTCCGGTATCCTGTCCCTGTTGTACAGAATTCCCTTAAAGGGTAAAATCTTCGCCATAGCTTATTCCTTTCAGTTCCTCGACATATTTCTGAGTCGTAAATGCTGCTACTGCGCCCTCGCCGCAGGCATTCACAACCTGCCGCAGTGTTTTTTCTCTTACGTCCCCGCATGCATAGATTCCCTCTACGGAAGTTTTCATGTCCTCATCGGTTATTATGTATGCTGACCCATTCATTTCAACGGTGCCTTTCAGGAATTCTGTGTTCGGGTCAAGCCCGACGGCTATGAATACTCCTGCGCAGGGAACATTGGATTCAGTCCCTGTCTTCACGTTTTTCAGGGAAAGCGATTCTACAACGTCTTTTCCGTTTATTGCCGCAACTACCGAGTCCTTGACGAACTCAATTTTGCTGTGTTTGACCAGTCTTTCCTGAAGTATTTTCGATGCGCGCAGTCTCGGCCGTCTGTGAATGAGACGTACGAATTTACCGAATCCGGCAAGAAAAAGAGCTTCTTCCACTGCTGTGTCGCCTCCCCCGACGACTGCAATTTCTCTGTCCCTGAAAAGGGGCCCGTCACACGTAGCGCAGTAAGAAACGCCCTTACCTCGCAGTTCTTCTTCCCCCGGAATGCTGAGTTTTCTCGGTCTGCATCCTGTGGCTATGATTACCGCAATGCTTTTGTACTGCCCGTTTTCCGTCTCAACGACTATTTCTCTTCCCTTTCGGGTAATCTTCTTTACTGTCTCAGCGCGTATGTCCAGCCCAAATTTCTCAGCCTGCTGTTTCATCTTATCAGCCAGGTCGTATCCGTTTATTCCTTCCGGGAAACCGGGATAGTTCTCCACCAGTTTCGTTGTAGCAGTCTGACCTCCGACTCCCATTTTCTCAAAGAGAATCGTATTCATCCCGCCGCGGCATGCATATATCCCCGCACTCAGCCCCGCAGGTCCCCCTCCGACAATAATAATGTCAATCATACAATTTCCTTTTTCTGGTTTGTCATTCCCCGACTTGATCGGGGAATCCAGCATGTTCGCGCCAAAGGTGCGCTAATTCAAATCCGGCGTTTGCTTTTTGGCATAGACGTCTTTCCTGTGTCCAATAATTATTATTCTGATTTGTTCGCCCACGATCCTGTACACGATTCGATATGCCCCCACCCTCATTTTTCTGTAGCCTTTCAAGCCTTTCCTTAGCGGCATGCCGTACTTATCCGGAGATACCGTCAACCGTTGTTCTATAGCTCTCCTAATTCTAAGAGATATTTCTTTGCTTAGGCGGGGGATGTCTTCGGAAAATACCCTGGGATGGTAGATTACCTGCACGCTATTTCTTCCAGACCTGCTTGTGGGTTAAAGCCTTCTGCCAGTTGAAGTCCTTCTCTCTCTCAGAAGCGGCTCTGTCCCAGTATTTGTCCTCGAGAATCTCCAAAGCTTCTTTGATAAGGTTCCTGCCAACGCAGGACATTGAAACCTTATCCCGGTGAGCTATTTCCTTTATCAAATTTTTTATGGGCGGTTCCAGCACCACGAGTAATCTCTGAACTGCCATACCTATCACCCCCACTAAGTGTATCATAAGTGTATCTTCGCGTCAATGTGCATATTGCGCCGTTGTTGGTCGTCAACTGAATAATTACGTGCTATATTTTAGTAAATAACTAAACTGTAATACATTTAATAAGGGCTTATTCTTGATTGGGGAGAACAATGGTGGGGGTGTTTGGTGCCTACTATTTACTGGGGAGGAACTTGGAAATGCCGTTGGCGGCGAATATTATCACGTAGGGCATTACGGGGATGCGGTATCTTAGCGAGCCGAGTATCACCGTATGGAGCAAGGTGAAGAAAAGGATTGGCAAATATAGAAATGCCAGCTCTCTCCATCTCTTGCGTGTAGCAGCCACCTGCCATAGCGCTAACAGCACTATTGGGCCGTATGACAGGGTACTTATAGTCTTATATTTCCGGTTCTGGTAACCGCCTGCATTCGGCGTAAAGGACCAGAACCGCCTTATTTTTATTACCGCGAGTTCAAGAAATCTGCGCGGATTATTTTTGATGAATAGAACTGCCTCTCGTTTGAAATGCTTGTCCAACTCTACTTTGTCCATTTTCTTCATCTCTTCGGACCAGACAATTCTCTCCCCTGCCGGACCTCCGGTCGCCCGCGGGTTGTTTGATTCATACAGAGTGTATCCTCCGCCAGTTGTCAGAAAAATAAACTTCCCTGTTCGTTTGTAGTTATCATATGCCCACGGCGATATGACAAATCCGGCTATTAGACAAATTAGTAATGCATGCAAGGAAATCCGTTTTCTTCTGCCACGGTATATAACCAGTATAAGCGTGAAAAAAAACAGGAGAAAATACAACATCGCCGGCTTTATAAGAATTGACACGCCAGCGAGAATGCCGGTGCAGATTGCATAACCCAATCCTGCCCGGAGATTCTTGTTAGTAATCGGAGTTGTCCCTGCTGAGCCTGGCAGAATTTGAACAGTTATCTTCCTGAAGAAGAGAACCAAACACAGTAGCAGAAAGATAAAAAGTGTCTCCGTAAGTACAAGTCCCGTGAAGAAGATAAAGAACGGGTAGACACTGCCCAGCAAAGCCGCAGTTAATCCCGCTTTTTCCGAAAACATTTCTCTTCCGAGAAGATACATAATGAGAACCGAGGCAGTTCCTATGATGGAATGGATTATCCTGACCGTGAGCAGAGAATGCCCGAAGAGAGTGTATACCCAGCTCAGGAAAACAGGATAAAGCGGAGCTGTGAACGATGAACTGAATCCTTCACCCTGAATCAGTTCTGAAGCAATCCTGTCATACCGGACAGAGTCCGGGAAATAGAACCTATCTTCCAGAGTTATAACGTAACAAACCCGGATGGCCAGGCAAATGACTATGATCAGAAATAATGTTTTGAGGTTAGGTTTCATTCGTAACGTACAAATTTGCCCTGCGTGTCTAAACCTCAATGATTCTATCATTCATTTTGGCGAGCTGCAATTTGTTTTTTGTTGCCTTTGACTTTGAGCCGAGTTACTATTGTGTAAAATGAAAAAGGGTTTCCCACTCTATATTGGACTCTTATATTGGTTTGCTTTAATTATTTATCCCCAGTGGTATTTCCCAGATTCCTCTCCGTGCCTGCGGTATTCTCTTGCTTTCGCTTTTCTGATTCTGACACTTGGCGCATTTTTGCTGGCGAGGTATCTTGTCAATCAGCAGGGTGTGATGGAGTCGAAAAAGTCGGGCAGAATCTACAGGGATTACAGATACGAACTTATTGTCGGATTGTTTTGTCTCATGACGCATTTGCCCTTCATGAGGCTTCCGATATTGCCTCTTGGTGATGGTCATATGCATGCGGGGCTTCCTGCCCTTGCACTTGCGAAACTAAACTCGCTGTGCGCTGCGAAAGTCGGCATTTCATTCAGAGTGCTGTTTTTTCTATGTTCGGGAGCGGTTCTGCTTCTTTTGCTCAAATGGCGTGAGCATCTTCTTCGATTCCTGTCATCCACGAGGGGATTCACCCTAATACTCTTATCGGGCGTTGCTTACGTTATAGTGTTGAGCTGGTTTCCTGTCTTAGAGAAGTT
>JAUVJM010000081.1 GCA_030596585.1 bacterium | reverse complement strand
TTGCAAGTTATGATGATGGCACAAATAGGAGATGGGCGCTTTATCTTCTGAACGGAAATACTTTAAGATTTTTCGTATTTGTTAATAATGTTTGGAGGAGCCCTGATTATTCTTGGATACCTAAGTTAGATACTTGGTATCATATAGTCGGGGTGAAGAGCGCGACTCATGTGAGAACTTATATCAATGGCGAGGAGGTTGGAACTCCACAAGCACACCCGGGAGTAATAGACAAGGATCCATATAAGCTGCGAATAGGTGTGGGAAATTATCCAGGATATTTCAATGGCACAATCGACGAAGTGAAAATTTATAACCGGGCTTTATCTGAAGAGGAGATAAGAGAAGCAATTGGCTTTGCTGATTCAATGGAGAGTGATTTCGATGCTGGAACGTATAATGACACAGTCTGGCAAAGTGACCATGTTGAGCTGGCGCGTCCATAGCCTTTGTGTCCTTGTGCCTCTGTGCCTCTGTACCTGTTTATCTTTTACCACGGGGGCAAAGGCAGACCCTGTGGCTTTCTGGCATATGGATGAAGCAAGCTGGAATGGAACGCCTGATGAAGTAGTTGACTCATCCGGCAATGGCAATCATGGCACCGCTCATGGTAATGCAACTACAACCGCGAACGGTATGGTTAATCGGGCCGGGATTTTTGACGGCAGTGGTGATTATGTTGATTGCGGAAGTGATAATAGTTTGGACGTTGACTATATCACAGTTGAATCTTGGGTTAAATTTACCAGCAATAGTGGAAATAGAGTAATTGCAAGTTATGATGATGGCACAAATAGGAGATGGGCACTTTATCTTCGGAATGGAAATATTTTAAGATTTTTCGTGTTTGTTAATAATGCTGCGAAAATCATTGATTATTCTTGGATACCCCAGTTAGATACTTGGTATCATATAGCCGGAGTGAAGAGCGCAACTCATGTGAGACTTTATATCAATGGCGAGGAGGTTGGAATTCCACAAGCACACCCGGGAGTAATAGACAAGGATCCATATAAACTGCGAATAGGTGTGGGAGATTATCCAGGATATTTCAACGGCACGATCGACGAAGTAAAAATCTATAATCGGGCTTTATCTCCCGATGAGATAAAGGCATCGTATGAAAATGCCGGCCCGGCTGCGGTGTGGCATATGAGTGAGGATTCCTGGAATGGAACTGCCAATGAGGTCATTGACTCATCCGGTAATGACAATCACGGCACAGCTTTTGGAGGAGCAGACACAACTTCCAGCGGACATACAACTCCAGGCGGGTATGATTGCGGCAACTGCGGCTCATTTGACGGGGATAATGATTATGTATCTGTAAATGAGGATAGCAGTTTAGATGTGGGTCAGGGAACATGGGAAGCATGGATATATCCAACATCGTTTACAGACCATTCATATCACACTGTCGTGGCAAAAGATTATGGTACAGGTTGGTGGTTTGGGCTTTACCAGAATACAGGTAGAATACAGTTATGGGTTGCTGAGACCGCACATTACTCGGTAAGTGCAGTTAATCTAAATGAATGGTCGCACATAGCAGCTACATGGAACGGCGCCAACGTGAAATATTATATAAATGGAGATTATTGTACAGGTGAGGACGATGCAGAAACAGGTGCTCCTGTTACAAATAACATAAATGTGGGTATTGGCCAGGACGTACAAAGTCCTAACCAGTATCAATTCACTGGCAGAATTGACGAAGTAGTAATATACGGCCGGGCATTAGTTGAAGATGAAATTTATACACATTATGAGGAAGGTCCTCCTGAAGGTCCCGGAGCAACGGACATCTATCTTGAGCAGGGGGTTTATGTTTCTTCGGTTAAAGATGCTGGGGATTCGGTTCGATGGAAGAAGATTTCCTGGGAAGAAGATGCTGCCTATGGAGAAGAATTAGAAGCAGAATTAGGGATGATTGGTCTCTGGCATATGAACGATGACTGTACAGATAGTTCTGGTAATGGAAATCATGGAGTGGGACGTCATGGTGTGACATTCGGCGCGGGTAAGTTTGATACCAATGGAGGCAGTTTTGATGGAATCAATGATTATGTCGATTTACCTGATGATTTAGGTTATGCCACACAAGTGTCTGCATTTGCTTGGTTTAAGAGCGAAGGAATACCGAAGGGGAATTACCATATTATATTTGGAGGACAAGAATTAGAGATAAGCATACATTCAACCGGTTATTTAAGAACGGGGGTGTATACAAATAGCAGATATGTGTCAAATCATCGTTCTGGTCTAACGGATGGTAACTGGCATTTTGTAGGTTTTACTTTCAACGGTTCTGTAAAAATAAGTTATATAGATGGCGTATCCGTGGGTGAACAAAACGTTTCAGGTATGTTGACCTCATCCTTTAATCGTCGAAGAATGGGCAAATGGGGAGCTTCAAATTCATATTATCTCAACGGCAAAATGGACGAGACAGTAATATATGACAGGGCATTATCTCCGGATGAAATCCTCAAGCATTACCAAAGGGGAGTTTGTAGTCTGAAGTTTCAGGTGCGAAGTGATGGTTCGATTCCGCTCACCACAAGTTTTGTCGGTCCTGATGGAACAACCGCTACGTATTTCACCGATGCAGGCGGGGAGAATGACGGCATAAACGTTTCTGACAACCAGTACTTCCAGTACCAAGCCTATTTTTCAACGGAAAATAGGAGATATACTCCGGAACTCAACAGTGTTACAATAACCTATAGTTCAAGCGGCGGCGTAAGCGGAGCACACATTTATCAGTGGGAGGAAATCTTTGAATAGTCGTAAAGGTGCTATTCTCGTAATTTGCCTGCTGGTAATGGTGGCTATGCTTCTTCTTGGCTCTGCTCTGTTAGTTTTGACGCAGAGCAACTATATCTCGGCGGGCGTTGAGAGAGATGAAAAAAGGGCTCTCTACACTGCTTTTGCGGGTGTAGAGAAGGCAATTTATGAGTTGAATCAGGATGGAGACTGGAGTGATGGAACGCCCGCGGATTTCACGGAGTCGCTGACCTATCAGGCGGGAGGCAATACTTACACAGGCGCTTACACGGTAGAATTCAAAAGCAAATCTCAGAAAGATGTGCGGATAAAATCCAAAGGGGAAGTGAACAACAGTGAGAGGAAAATAGGGGTTAGGGTTACGAGATGAGGATAATTGCGATTGCCAATCAGAAGGGCGGGTGCGGGAAGACAACGACAGCTATCAATCTCAGCGCGTGTCTTGCTGAGAAAGGATACAAGATTCTGCTGATTGATATGGACCCGCAGTCACATGCCAGTATCGGGCTCGGGATTGATGTATATAAGCTTGGCAAGTCTATGTATGAAGTTCTCATACAACCTCATGTTGGTTTTCACGATATTGTCAAAAAAACCGAAATTACTGGGCTGGAAGTAGCGCCCGCAACGATTACCCTGTCCGGTGCAGAAATTGACCTTGCAAACGTTATCGGCAGAGAAAACGTGCTCAAGGAATGCATTGGGGAATTGCAATACCGGTATGACTATGCGATAATAGATTGTCCGCCGTCTTTGAGTCTGCTGACGGTGAATGCCCTGACGGCGGCTGATGAATTGCTTGTACCGGTGCACACACAGTACTTTCCCCTCGAAGGAGTGAAACAATTGCTCAAAACAATAGATATAGTGAGAAGAAGGCTTAATTACAAACTGACGGTTCTGGGAATCGTCCCGACGCTTTTTGACAGAAGGACAAATCTGTCCAAGGACGTTCTGAAGGGCATAAGAGACTATTTTGGTGATAAGGTGTTCAATACGGTCATAAATAATAACGTAAAATTAGCTGAGGCTCCCAGTGCGGGAAAACCCATAACATCTTACGACGGCAGTGCATCAGGCGCGAGGGATTATCAGAGTTTGACTGAAGAGGTGATTGCGCGTGGGAAAGAAATCGGGTCTTAGTAAAGACGTTTCTTCCATACTGAATGAAGCGCCTGAAGAGAGCTTAAGGAAAAAACAGGTGGAAGATTCGTCTCTTCTCAAAGAAACCTCTGCCGGAACAGTGTCGCTCAAGGCATCAGCCCGCGCCGGATACAGAAAGGCAACGAAAGTTCTCGGGATAGACATTAGTGAAAAGTCCGTAAAGGCAGCCTGGTTTTCAAAAGGCGTTTTGAGAGTCGCAATGCGTGAACTTCCCCCGGATCTTTCCGGAGATGAGTGGTTCGGTGCCGTCACTGACGCAGTACGAAAAATTCTGAGAGAGAATGGAGTAAGGGGAAGGAGAGCTAATTGCACTGTTTCCGGCTCCTCCATATTTTTCCGCCAGATGAAACTGCCGCAGATGGGACGGGAAGAGTTAAAGAAGACAATCGCGTGGGAGATGAAAAGGTCTCTCGCAGGTAGTGCAAAAGATATGGTACTGGATTTTGTCATCCTGAGAGAAACTGCGGAGAGGGGGATAAATAAAGAAGAAATACTGGTAGCCGGCATGAAAGCGGACCATCTCTCGAGATTGGTTTTTTCCCTGCGGCGGAGCGGTGTTGAACTTTTGGAAGTCAACATGGTGCCATTTTCGCTCTTCAATGCTTTTCGGGGGACTGAGGACACTAAAGATGCAGCTGCGCTTCTTGACGTGGGAGCAAAAGAGACAACCGTGGCAATTGTGAAGGGGGCTTCACTTTTTTTCGTGCGCCAGGTGCAGATTGGAGGAGACGATTTCACAAAAGCTCTTGCAGGACATTTTTCCCTTTCCATCCGGCAGGCAGAATGTCTTAAGAGAGAAAAGGACATTTTCTCGCCGCAGTCGGAAGAGTTCCCTGTAGTTAGACCTGTTCTTGAGCGCTTTCAGCGGGAGTTAGAACGTTCTCTCAGCCATTTCGCCGCAGGCGGAGAGCACGCGGGCAAAATATTGCTGAGTGGAGGAGGAGGGAAACTCAAGGGATTTGATACTTACTTAAGTGAGAAAACGGGGCTGCCGGCGAAGACCATTGGACAACTCGACCCGCAATTTGTTACGGCGGCTGGGGCGGTTTTCAGCAAGACCGGCGGGATAAATCTACTTTCTCCCCGTATCGAGACCGTTGAGAAATTGAAAGCACGCGCGAGAAATGTCCTGGCTGCGGGTGTTCTGGTACTGGTTGCCATCTACGGGGGGCTTCTGGGGGTGGAAGCTCACCTGAAAGCGCGATTGCGGGAGGAGAAACTGCGAGTTCTGGATTCGAAACCGCTTGTGCGGGAAGCCAGGCGGACAATTGCGCTGAGAGAACTTACTGGAAAACGTTCTCCGTGTTTGGAAGTGCTTCGGGAGCTAAGGACTCTTATCCCGGAGGGTGTCTGGGTTACCGGGCTTGAGTTTAGCGAAGGATGCAGGCTCAGAGTAGAAGGAAGGGCGCTTTCAAATGTCGGGGTGACACGGTTTTTGGGAAAGCTCGAAGGTTCGAAATCCATTAGCAAGTCCAATTTGGATAGCATCAGGCGGATGAGGACTACCGCGAGGGAAATAGTGGTTTTTGAAATTGATTGTGTGATGAGACAAACACGGAAGTACAGAGGTACATAGCAGTGGCAGAGACGAAAAGAGAGCAAATAGTCCTTGGTATCACAATAGCCCTTATTCTGGGAATGCTATTCAGGTTTCTGTATCTGCCGGAAATGAGGAGAGTGTTTTCATTGAGAGGTGAGCTTGCAGAGACCTTGCTTAAGTCGAAGAAAGCGCAGGAATTCATAGACAAAGGGAATGATATGCGCGAAGAATGGAAACTTGAGGAAAAGCTTGTTGTTGGGGGCGAGATTAATGATATCTTAGCTTTCCTGACGGAATCTGCTCACGGGGTAGGAATCACGCTTAGCTCGGTCTGTCAGCAGGAAACTGCGAGAAGAGAATTCTACAGCGAGGTTCCGATAGGAATAGAACTTACCGGAGACTACAGCAGAATACTGGCTTATTTAACTGAAATCAGTACATTTTCCCGGGTATTGCAAATAGGCAGTCTGGAGATTGTCAGGGATGAGAAAGAACGCCCCGGATTGAGGGGCAAGCTCCTGATGAAAACGTATGTATTATCTGAGTAGGCGCACAAAATCTATCATAGCTGTGGCTGTAATCGCTGCCGGTGGTATATTGTACCTGTCTCGGAGAGCAAAAGTTGTGAGCAGACCTCTTGAGATTAGGGTTGT
>JAUVJM010000022.1 GCA_030596585.1 bacterium | reverse complement strand
GGGGAGAAGCTGAAGCAGTATCTTACTGCCTCCGGGTACAATGAACATCCGTGCTGGTCTCCCGATGCGAGAAAGCTTATCTTCTCTTCGGGCGGTGATCTCTGTGAGGGCAGTGGGAGAAAGATAGCCTCTGAAGGGTGGAATAATCAGCCGGACTGGTCTGCGGAGAAAGATGAAATTGTTTTTGTTTCAAACCGCGGCGGGTACTATGACTTGTGGAAGATGAGTCCGGATGGCTCCGACGAGGTCCAGTTGACCGTGGGTCCGTTACACGAGTATTCGCCGAGGTGGTCGCCTGATGGAGAGTGGATAGTCTTTCAAGCGGACTATGAAGGCAGTTTTGACATTTGGGTAATCCGTTCAGGGCTTGCGAAAAAAGAGTTGACAGAGGAAAGAAACTGATTGTATAATTCAGCAATTGCAGGGTAGGTATTCGATCAACGGTGTTTTGTGAGGGGGGGTGAACAGGATGGTTAGTCTTCTTGGTGGAATAGTGGCGATTGTGTTGGGGATAGTTGGATTGGTTGTTGAATGGTTTGGACAGAGGGGGATAGTCTTTCTGTTGAAAGGTCTTGTGGCTACGATTCCTGCACTGCTGATTCTCGGCGGTTGCGTGGCTATCGGAGCAGGAATTGGGTCTGTCAAAGATAAGATGAGGTCTAAGAAGGAAGAAGAGAAAAAGCCGGAGGCAGTGGCTGAGGAAAAAACTGAAACTGAAGAGAAGAAAGAAAAATAGAGGTGGGTTTTGAAAACGTACTATCCTCGTGAGATAGACAGGGAATTTTGTTTAATTGATGCTGAGGGCAAGGTTCTCGGACGGCTGGCGACTAGGATAGCAACGCTTCTGCGCGGGAAACACAAGACCTGTTTTACTCCGAGCGTGGATACCGGCGACCATGTCGTGGTAGTCAATGCCGAGAAACTTGTGCTTACGGGGAACAAGAAGGACGAGAAAGAGTTCTTTTCTCATAGTGGTTTTCCCGGTGGGGCAAAATTGGTCAAGGTCAAGACCGTGCTTGCGGAGAATCCGGAGAGGGTTTTGATGAAAGCAGTAAAGGGAATGCTGCCTCGAAACCGTCTTGGCCGGGCTATGTTGCGCAAACTCAAAGTCTATGCCGGACCGAGTCATCCTCACCAAGCCCAGAAACCGGTGGTGATCGATGGATAAATATTACGGAACTGGACGAAGGAAGGAATCTGTGGCGCGGGTCTGGCTCGTGCCGGGACAGGGTGAAATGGTTGTGAATGGAGTGCCGCTGGGGAAATACTTCGGCAGGCAGACTCTCGAGATGCTGGTAAGGCAGCCGTTGGAGGCGACGGGTACGGTTGAGAAATATCGCGTCGTTGCCAGGGTTGGGGGTGGTGGAGTTTCAGGACAGGCTGGAGCTGTGAGGCACGGAATTGCACGGGCACTTCTTCAGACAGATGCGGGTTTCGGATTAGTGCTGAGGAAGGGCGGTTTCCTAACACGTGATCCCCGAATGAAAGAGCGCAAGAAGTACGGGCAGCGTGGAGCAAGAGCGCGGTTCCAGTTCTCGAAGAGATAAATATAAAGAAAACTCGGAAGGCAAAGTGCAAGGGGTGAGCAGAGTTGGGTTTTTCTGCTCACTTTTTGGTTTTGTGCACACGGCGGATTGTTTTTGACTTCTTAGCTTTTAGGCGGGTATAATTTTACTTATGAAAGAAATCCCCGGAGGAATCACGGCGCCTGCCGGCTTCAAAACCAGCGGCATACGTTGTGGAATAAAAAAGAAGGGCAAAGACCTCGCTCTCATCTACTCGGAGAAAGAGGCGGTTGCCGCAGGTGTGTTCACTGTAAACAGCGTTCAGGCGGCTCCTGTGAGACTCAGCCGTTGGTATCTGAGAAGCGGGAGGGCGAGGGCGGTTGTCATAAACAGTGGGAACGCAAATGCCTGCACGGGAACCAGAGGCTATAAAGATGCAAAGACCGTGACGAGGTCGGTCGCAGGTGAATTGGGTATTGAACAGGAGAACGTTCTCATTGCTTCTACGGGGATTATAGGAAAGCCATTGCCTGTCGAGATGATAAGCAGTGCTGCCGGGCGTTTGGTGAAGGGGCTTGATTATGGGGGTAACACGGCGGCGGCTTGGGCAATAATGACCACGGACTCTTTTTTGAAGGAACAGGCAGTGAGGTTCCGGGTAGCCGGTATTGACCTGACCGTCGGGGCTATGGCGAAGGGGTCCGGCATGATATGCCCTGACATGGCTACGATGCTATGCTTTGTAACTACTGACGCGCGGATAGATAATCAGGCATTGGAGAAGGCTCTCGGGAATTCTGTTGAGAAAACCTTTCACAGGATTACAGTAGATGGGGACAGGAGCACGAACGATACTGTTATTGTGCTTGCCAATGGTCTTGCGGGCAACAGGAAAATCGGGACCGGCTCAAGGGCTTTCCGAGATTTCCAAAAAGCTCTTACCCACGTAATGAGTTCCATGGCGAGGATGATAGTAAAAGACGGTGAAGGGGCTGCGAAGTTTATTGAGATAGAAGTTGAGGGAGCGCGGAGTGAGGAAGACGCGAAAAAGATTGCCCTCAGCATAGCCAATTCGAATTTGGTAAAGACCGCGTTGGCCGGTGGGAGTCCGAATTGGGGCAGGATAGCTTCTGCCGCGGGAAATGCCGGGGTAGAGATAATCGAAGGTAATCTGTCTATTTCCATAGGGGAAGAGCAGGTTATGAAAGGCGCTGCTGTTAACTACGACGTGGAAAAAGTAAGAAAGTCTTTGTCGGCAGATGAAGTAAGAGTAGTTGTTGCCCTTGGCGCGGGCAAAAAGAGTTGCACGGTGTGGACGACTGATCTGACAGAGGACTACGTCCGGATAAATAAAGAATATTCATAAACATTCAGTGAACCGTGTCCCCGACGTGTCATTCTGAGGAGTGAAGCGACGAAGAATCTATAGAGATTCTTCGCTACGCTCAGAATGACATCGTCGACAGAATATTTACGAATATTCATAACTGATCACTAAACACTGACCGCTGTTTTTAATATGCAAAAGGCAATAGAAAAAGTAAATGTGTTGATGGAAGCCCTTCCTTACATAAAGCGCTTCCGTGGGAAAATGGTTGTCATCAAGTATGGGGGAAGTATTATTGCGAATGAGGAGCGCAAGAAAGACATCGTTCAGGATATCGTATTCATGAGCCTGGTGGGAATCAGACCGTATCTTGTCCACGGCGGCGGTCCTGCCATAAGTGAGGCAATGAAGGCGGCGGGCAAATCGCCGAGCTTCGTCAACGGTCTGAGGGTGACCGACGAAGAGACGCTGAACATAGTGGGGAGGATCCTCACGGAAATAAACGAGGAGTTAGTCCATCTCATTGAAGAAGCAGGTGGAGATGCAATTGGGTATGACGGAAGGCAAATGGGATTTCTTCGGGCGAAGAAACTCAGTGACGACCTGGGTCATGTGGGCGAGGTAGTTGAGTTTGACGATAGGCTTCCACTTATACGCCGGGATGAAAGTGTGGTTGTGCCCGTAATCGCTCCAATGGGTCTTGGCGAAAACGGCGAGCTTCTCAATATGAATGCCGATGACGTTGCCGCAGAGATTGCCTCCGGTGAACCTGCTGAGAAACTTGTTCTTGTGACGGATGTTCCGGGCATAATGACGAAACCGGAAGAGAAAGAGTCTCTCATTCCCACGTTGGAAGTTGAGAAACTGGATGAAATGATAGCTGGCGAAGTCATAAGCGGCGGCATGATTCCCAAAGTGAGGGCTTGCGTAAGAGCACTCAGGTCCGGTGTGAAGAAAGCACATATTGTTGACGGTAATATAAGTCATGCCCTGCTCCTTGAAATATTCACGGACAAAGGCATAGGGACGGAGATTGTAAAATAAATCTCCCCCTACCCCCCTTATTAAGGGGGGACTTAACCACTTATTTCGTGGGGGACAGAGAGGGAATGAAGTGAGGGTTATGGAATGAGCGGTGGAGAGATGGCGGAACTTGCTGGCAGTTTCATGATGAATACCTATGGTGAGCGCGCGGCGGCTTTTGTCAGAGGCAAGGGGACGCGGGTATGGGACGTTGACGGGAAAGAGTATCTTGATATGATGTCCGGTATAGGGGTGAGCATAATCGGGCATTGCCATCCCAGGGTGGTGGAAGCTATCAAACGTCAGGCGCAGGAGCTTATTCATGTCTCAAACCTTTATTACACTCAGCCGCAGGCGGAGCTTGCGAAGCTGTTAGTGGAAAATTCCTTTGCTGATAGGGTGTTTTTCTGCAATAGCGGGGCTGAGGCAAACGAAGCCGCCATAAAACTGAGCAGGAAGTTTGGCAGTGGAGATGACGGGAAGCCGCGAAGATATGAAATAATCACTATGGAGAAATCATTCCACGGCCGGACCATGGCTACTCTGTCTGCGACCGGACAGGAGAGAATCAGAGCCGGGTTCGGGCCGCTCCTTTCGGGCTTCGGGTACGTTCCGTTCAATGACCTTGAGGCTGTGGAAGAAGCAGTGGGAGATGAAACCATAGCCGTTATGGTGGAGCCTGTACAGGGAGAGGGTGGAGACAGGATTTCCAATGAAGAGTACATGAGAGGACTCCGCAAGATATGTGATGAGAGAAACTTGCTTTTGATTGTTGATGAGGTCCAGTGTGGTTTAGGGAGAACGGGAAAACTTTTTGCATACGAGCATTATGGGATAAAACCTGATATAATGACTCTTGCCAAACCTCTTGGCGGGGGGCTGCCACTTGGAGCCGCGCTGGCTACCGAAGAAGTTGCGCGGGTGTTCCAGCCGGGGACGCATGCGTCAACGTTTGGAGGTAACCCTGTTGCCTGTGCGGCGGGCATTGCGGTTTTTCAGGTAATCTGTGAAGAGAAACTGGTGGAGAGGGCGGGGGTTCTTGGAAACTACCTCTTTGAGAAGCTCTGCCGGTTGAGGGATAAATACGAGCAGGTTGTTGACGTGCGGGGGAAGGGTCTAATGGTGGGGATTGAACTGAGTTCCCCTTGTAAGAAGATTGTGAAAGAATGTGCCGGGCGCGGTGTTTTGCTGAACTGTACGGCTGAGACGTTCATACGCTTCCTGCCTCCTCTAATTGTTACCGAGGAGGAGATTGATACAGGGGTGGGAGTGTTGGAACAAGTTCTCTCGTAGGAAATGTCATTCCGCACTTGATGCGGAATCCAGGATTCCAGCACGACTGCGGCGTTCTCTGGATTCCCGCTTTCGCGGGAATGACAGGCGTATGAAGAAATAGGTAAGAGGGAGAAGACAATACAGATCAGAGCATAAAGGAGTGAATGAGTGAATCTTATTTCTATTCATGACTTGAAGAGAGATGTAATAGAAGGAATTTTCTCGAGGACGCAGGACCTCAAGGAGAAAGGAGTGTCGGGTGAAGCTCCGCTTTCCGGCAAGACTCTGGCGCTTATTTTCGAGAAGCCTTCGGGAAGGACCCGCGTATCGTTTGAGGTGGCAATGTTTCAGCTTGGGGGGTACTCCATTTATTTGGGTCAGAGCGATGTGCAACTTGGAGTGAGAGAATCAATCGGTGATGCCGGAAAGGTTCTGTCGCGCTACGTGGATGGGATTGTGCTCAGGACGTTTGCACATGGCAGAGTGCTTGAGATGACGCAGGCTTCAAGTGCGCCGGTCATAAACGGGCTTTCTGACAAATTGCACCCGTGCCAGGTGTTAAGTGACATCTATACAATACGCGAGAAGAGGGGCAATGACAGGATGAAGGTAGCTTTTGTCGGGGACGGTAACAACGTTGCCCATTCATGGCTGTACGGTGCGGCGAAGGTCGGGTGGGAGTTATCCATCGCCACGCCGCCGGGCTACGAACCTCTGCCTGAGGTTGTCCGGGAAGCTTTGGAGGATGCGAAGGAGTCCGGGGCTGGGTTAGAAGTCACGAATGATGTACTGGAGGCGGTTAAAGGTGCTGATGTTGTGTATACCGACGTGTGGACGAGTATGGGGAATGAAATAGAAAAAGGCGAGAGGGAAAAGGCATTTGAGAGTTACCGGGTTACAAAGGAACTTCTCAAGAAGACTGGTAAGGATTCTCTGGTGATGCACTGCCTTCCGGCGCACCGTGGAGAAGAAATAACGGATGCTGTCATGGATAGCCCGCAGTCAATTGTGTTTGATCAGGCAGAAAACAGGCTCCATGTGCAGAAGGGGATACTTTCCCTGTTATTAGGAGAACAATAATGGCTAAAGTCGTGCTGGCTTATTCGGGAGGGTTGGATACTTCGGTGTGCCTGAAGTGGCTGAAGGAAGAAAAGGGACTTGATGTGATTGCTTTTTCCGCAGATTTAGGTCAGGGGCTGAATCATGATGAACTGAAGAAAAAAGCTCTCGGAAGCGGTGCCGCAAAGATTTACATTGAGGATATGAGAGAGACCTTTCTCAAAGATTATGCATTCCCTGCCCTCAGGTCCGGAGCACGGTACGAAGAGAAGTATCTTCTGGCAACGGCTCTCGGGCGCCCGCTCATTGCGAAGAGGGTCGTGGAGATTGCCGAGGAAGAAGGAGCAGAGTTTGTAGCGCACGGCTGTACGGGAAAGGGGAATGACCAGGTTAGATTCGAACTTGCTTTTGGCGCTCTGAATCCATCCCTGAAAGTGGTTGCGCCTTTGCGTGAGTGGTCGCTGAAGACCAGGACGGAAGAAATTGAGTATGCAAAGAAATACAGTATTCCGGTTTCCGCGACGAAAAAAAGCTCTTACAGTATTGACAGGAACATATGGGGCGTGAGTATTGAGTGCGGAGAGCTGGAGGACCCGTGGCAGGAGGTTCCGGAAAAGGCATACCAGGTTACTGCCAGTCCGGCTAAGGCACCGGATGAGTCCCGGTACGTTGAGATATATTTCGAGAACGGTATTCCGCTGAAGATTGACGGGAAAGATTATGGATGTATAGAGCTTGTGGAAATTCTGAACAAGCTTGGCGGGGAACACGGAGTTGGAAGGGTTGACCTTGTGGAAAACCGGTTAGTGGGAATTAAGTCGAGAGAGGTGTATGAGGCTCCGGCGGCTGCTATTCTTGATATTGCTCATACGGAGTTGGAGAATCTGGTGCTTGATAGAGAAACGGCGCATTTCAAGCAGGGGGTTTCACGCAAGTTTGCGGAAGTCGTATACTATGGTTTATGGTATACTCGACTGAGAGAGGCGCTTGATGCTTTCGTCACAAGCACTCAGGAGAAAGTAACGGGAACTGTCAGGCTTAAGCTCTACAGGGGCACATGCCAGGCAGTCTCGCGGAAATCACCTTATTCACTTTACGAAAAGGCTCTTGCCACGTATGAGGAGGGAGATAGCTTTGACCATGCGGCGGCAAAGGGTTTTATTCAACTCTGGGGATTACCGTTTCGGGGGCAGCGAAAATGACTCAGAAACTCTGGGGTGGGGCATTCAAAGAGAAAGTTAGTCCCGTGGTGGAGGATTTCACGGCTTCGATAGCATTTGACAGGAGACTTGCCGGGTATGACATAGAGGGAAGTATCGCTCACGTGATGATGCTTGCCCGCTGTAGGATTATTAGCCTCCGGGAGAAAAACCTTATAATAAAGGGGCTGAAAGAAATCGCGGGCGAGATTAAATCGGGGAAGTTCAGGTTTAAGGCGGCTGATGAAGACATCCATCTTTCCGTTGAGAAACGTCTGCATCGGAAGATAGGTGAGCCTGCGGGCAAACTTCATACGGCGAGGAGCCGTAATGACCAGGTTGCTCTGGACCTCAGGCTTTTCCTTCGGGACGAGATAGGGAATATCCTCAAACTTACAAAGAATATGCAGAAATGTATTGTGGATTTGGCTGAGCAGAATATCAAGGTGGTAATGCCTGGATTTACACACCTTCAGCATGCCCAGCCGGTGCTTTTCTCGCACCACATTCTGACGTATTATTACATGCTCCAACGTGATGTAGAAAGGCTGAAAGATTGCATGAAGAGGGTGGACTGTTTGCCTTTGGGCGCCGGAGCTTTTGCCGGAACGACTCTGCCTATAGACAGGATGTTCCTGGCCAAGCAACTCGGATTTTCGAACGTGTGTGAGCACAGTATCGACGCTGTTAGCGACAGGGATTTCGCGGCGGAGTTTCTCTTCTGCGGTGCTTTGTTGATGATGCATCTTTCGCGTCTTTCCGAGGAACTCATTATGTGGGCTTCTCCTGAGTTTGGCTTCATAGAGATTGGTGATAGTGTTCTTACCGGCAGCAGCATGATGCCCCAGAAGAAAAATCCCGACGTTCCCGAGCTTATTCGCGGCAAATGCGGAAGGGCATACGGCAATCTCGTGAATACGCTTACCATGATGAAAGGACTGCCTCTTTCCTATAACCGGGATATGCAGGAGGATAAAGAATCTCTCTTTGATACGGTTGATACTTTGAAGAAAGCGCTCGGGGTTTATCCTGTGTTCTTGAGGGCTGTCCGCCTGAATGCTGACAGGCTTAACAGCCTGGCAGGGGAAGGTTTTACCGTGGCGACGGATCTGGCAGAGCATCTTGTTGCGAAAGGTGTTTCTTTCCGCGAAGCTCATGAGAGAGTCGGGAAGTTGGTCCGCTTCTGCATGGAGAACCGGAAGTCGTTCGAGGATTTGGGGAAAGAAGATTTTCGTTCCTTTGGTTTCGGGCAGGAAGTAGTGAAATTGGTTTCTGCAGCCGGTTCCGTGAAAAGGAAGAAATCTCTTGGAGGGACGTCTCCCGGAGAAGTCAGGCGAATGCTCAGAAAGGCAAGAAAAACACTTTATGCATGATTTTCATTTCTTAGACGGTGAGCTTTATTGCGAGAGGGTGAAAGTGAGTGATATCGTTTCACTCAGCGGGACACCTCTGTTCGTCTATAGCCGCAAAACGGTTAGCGACCACTATCGCAAACTTGATACCGCTTTCTCATCAATATCGCATCTAATCTGCTATTCGCTGAAAGCAAATTCCAGTATTGCTATATGCAGAATACTGGCGGAGATGGGATCCGGAGCAGACATAACTTCAGGCGGCGAGCTCTACAAGGCGAGAATGGCAGGTGTGCCTTCCGAGAGAATAGTCTATGCCGGAGTCGGGAAAACCCGCGGGGAGATAGAATATGCCCTGGATAGCGGAATTCTCATGTTTAATGTGGAATCCGTTCAGGAGCTGCATCTCATAAATGAGACGGCAGGACGGATGGGAGAGAGAGCAGCGGCTGCCATACGCCTGAATCCGGATGTGGAAGTTGACACTCACGACTATACGAAAACGGGAACAAGTGAGAATAAGTTCGGGTTGGCATTTGAGGATGCGGAAAAGCTCTTTCTTGAGAAGTCTGCCTTCCCGAACGTTGATATAACGGGAATTCATGTTCATATCGGGTCTCAGATTACGAGTGTTGAACCCTACGTGGAAAGTGTCCGGAAGGTAATCGGTTTTGCAGAAGGCTTGAGAGGCAGGGGCGTTGAGTTGAAGTCGCTGAATATCGGCGGCGGATTGGGAATAATTTACAGGGATGAGAAACCGTCTACGGCGGAGGAGTTTGCTCAGGCAATCGTTCCGCTTGTTGAACCCACAGGCTTGAGAGTTATCATAGAGCCGGGGAGATTCATAGTGGGCAATGCCGGCATAATGGTTACAAAGGTTTTGTATACGAAGAAAAGCCCGTCTCGCAGTTTCGTTGTGGTGGATGCAGGTATGAACGACCTCATCCGCCCCATGTTGTACGATGCGTATCACGACATAAAGCCGGTGCATGCGGCTCCTCCCGGAGCGGAAGACGGGGTAGTGGATGTTGTGGGACCGATATGCGAATCAGGGGATTTCCTTGCCAAGGACAGAGCCCTTCCGCGGGTGAAATCCGGGGACCTGCTGGCTGTATTCAGCGTCGGCGCCTATGGGTTTTCCATGGCTTCCAACTATAATTCGCGTCTTAGAGCGGCTGAGATTCTCGTGGACGGTGAGCGCTTTACCATGGTACGAGAGAAGGAAACTTATGATGACCTGGTCAGAGGAGAGACGGGCAGGTTTACCAAAATGTGTGCCGGAGGAAACGATTTTATTGTGATTGATAATCGCTTCGGGAATTATCCTGACGGAACTGTGCTTGCGGCCCGGCTGTGCAGACGTTCCCATTCTATCGGAGCTGACGGATTGCTCTTTCTGGAGAAAGGGCAGGATGCCGGCAGACTGAAGATGCGTATTTTCAATCCGGATGGAAGTGAAGCAGAGATGTGCGGCAACGGGGCCCGGTGTATTGCCGCGTTTGCGTATTGCAAAGGTATAGGGTCAAGAAAACTGAATTTTGAAACGCTTGCAGGATTAGTTTCTGCCGAGATTATCGACGGTGAAGTTAAGTTAAAAATGAGTGAGCCTGCCGGACTTAAGCTCTCGCTGGAACTTTCGGTGGATGGTAGGACATACCCCGCAAGTTTCATTAATACCGGTGTGCCGCATACGGTGCTCGTTGTGGAGGACATTGAAACGGCAGATGTGGAATCGCTCGGGGGGAAAATCCGCAATCTCCCCGTGTTCAAGCCTGCGGGCACAAACGTGGACTGGGTGGAGGTAATTGATACGAACAGGATTCGTCTTCGGACTTATGAGAGGGGAGTGGAAGGGGAAACGCTTGCCTGCGGGACGGGGGCCGCGGCGTCTGCTATCGTGTGCTCTCTGCTTGGGAAGACTGCTTCCCCGGTGAGTGTGGAAACGAGAGGCGGGTCTATCCTTACGGTCTGTTTCGAGAGGGGAGAAAAGGTTACGGACGTTTACCTTCAGGGCGATGCCCGTTTTGTGTGCGAAGGATCTTTTGATTTATCCCCCTCTTCTTAGTCCTTTCCCTCGAGAGGGGGGAGGGAAACTCGTTATTGCAGAAATGTCAATCCGCACTTGATGCGGAATCCAGGATTCCAGCACGATTGCGGCGTTTTCTGGATTCCCGTTTGCACGGGAATGACACGCATAGAAAGAAGAGGTTTGGGACAGTACCACTGTATCATATGGGAGATGAGATATGAGTAGAAAGAAATTTGATGGTGCATGGACCGCTCTGGTGACACCATTTACGGAAGAGAAAGAGATTGACGTGGAAGGTTTTCGCAGGAACATTGAGTTCCAGATTTCACATGGTATCTCAGGCATTCTTCCGGTGGGAACCACCGGCGAGTCGCCTACACTGCACTGGGAAGAACATATGCAGGTGATAGGGACTGCGGTGGACGTTGCGCAGAAGGGGTGTGCCGTCATGGCGGGGACCGGTAGTAATTCCACAGAAGAGGCTCTCAGGGCTACGCGAGAGGCAAAGGAGGCAGGAGTTGAGTCCGCGCTTCTTATGGATTGTTACTATAACGGCCCTTCGTCCCTGGAGCTGCGCAGGGAATACTATGAGAGAGTGGCTTCGGAATGTCCTGAGATTTACGTTATCCCCTACGTGATTCCCGGGCGAACGGGAACGGTTCTGGGGCCTGAGGACCTGGCAATTCTTTCGCAGAATTGCCCCAATGTAAGGGCTGTGAAAGAGGCTACGGGTGACCTCGAACGTATGGCGAGAACCAGAGAACTCATCGGGGAGGATTTCGACATACTCTCGGGTGATGATGACCTTACTTTCAAGATAATGATTGACCCGCGGGTTAAAGGCTCGGGCGTTATCTCTGTAATTTCCAATGTAGTTCCCGGAGCCGTTGAGGAGATGACGAGAAAAGTCCTCGCCGGCAAGCAGGCTGAGGCGAGAACGATTCAGGAAGCTCTCCAGCCGCTGTTTGAGGTAGTAACTGTCAAATGCAAGAATGAGAGGACGCTCTCGCGGAAGAGAAAGTTGTCCGTTGAGGATAGGTTCAGGAACCCGCTTCCGGTGAAAACTCTGATGAACGGTTTGGGAATGCCCGCAGGACCGTGCAGGGAACCTCTTGGCAAGATGACGCGTGCCGGCGTGGAAATCGTTCGTAATGCTGCCAAGCTGGTCTGGAAGAAGAACCCGCATATACTTGAACCTATAGAAAAGACTTACGAGGTGGATATAGGGGAGAGGCTTGCCAACGATGCGTATTGGGATGTGCTGGCGTACAAATGACGGGAAAACTAATGTGTGGAGCATTCAGTAAATGGAGATATTTGGATGTCTGAGAAAGTAAGTGTAGGAATCATTGGCTGCGGCAGTATCAGTGAAGCATATTTGAAATCTGTCAAAGTTTTTCCAATAATACAAATTACAGCCTGTGCTGATATAAACATGGAGGCTGCGGAAAAGAAGGCAAATGAGCATGGTATCAGGGCTATGTCTGTTGATGCCTTGCTGAGGGACGGCGATATTGAAATTATTCTTAACCTTACGACGCCGCAATCCCATACCGAAATAAACCTGAAGGCTTTACATGCCGGCAAACACGTGCATTGCGAAAAGCCGCTGGCAATTACACGGGCGGATGCCAAGGAAGTTATCGCGCTTGCCCGGGAAAAAGAGCTCCTGGCAGGCTGTGCGCCGGACACGTTCCTGGGTGGAGGACTTCAGACATGCCGCAAGACGATCGACGATGGTTGTATTGGGAAACCGGTAGCCGGGACCGCTTTTATGATGTCTCATGGTGTAGAGAGTTGGCATCCAAATCCAGGTTTCTATTATAAGAAGGGCGGCGGTCCATTATTCGATATGGGGCCCTATTATATTACGGCACTCATTAATCTGCTGGGACCTGTCAAACGTGTGTGTGCATTATCGGCTATTACATTCAAGGAACGAATAGCAACCTGCGAGGAACAGGCAGGCAAAATATTTCCGGTTGAAGTTCCAACGCATGTCGCAGGAACGCTTGAATTCCACGGCGGTGCTATAGTAACGATGGTTATGAGTTTTGATGTCTGGCATCACAGTAATCACAATATTGAAATTCATGGAGAGGAAGGCAGTTTGCGGGTTCCTGATCCTAATTGCTTCGGCGGTCCGGTGCACATAAACAGAGGGGGGAAAGACGGCTGGCAATCCGTCCCTCTTTCTCATGGCTGCACAGACAATATGCGCGGTATTGGTGTTGCGGACATGGCTTGTGCAATAAGAGGCAGCCGAAAAAATCGCTGCAGCGGCGAATTGGGATATCACGTGCTTGATGTAATGGAAGCTCTTAATGAGTCCTCGGTAGAAGGAAAGTATATAGTTATTGAAAGCAGTGTTGAACAGCCTCCTGCTTTGCCCCCTGGACTCAACAATGGCGAACTGGATGGGTAATTGTTTACCCATGAGATTTTCTTAATAAGAAGGAATCGTTGAATATGGAGAAGAAAGCATTAGTTTCCTGGGGAGGCTGGGAGGGACATGAGCCGGAAGAATGTGCCGGAATTTTCGAGTCCGTCCTGAAAGCAGGCGGTTATGATGTCGAAACAACCACGACCTTAGATGTGTATCAGGATGACAAGAAGATGAAGTCCATAGATCTTATAGTTCCTATATGGACTATGGGCAGTATTACGCCGGAGCAGGAAAAAGGATTACTGAAGGCAATTAAATCAGGCGTTGGTATAGCTGGGTGGCATGGTGGTATGGCTGATTCATTCCGGAACAATACCGAATACCAGTGGATGGTCGGCGGGCAATGGGTTGCCCATCCGGGTGGAATCGTGGACTATACTGTTAATATAGTTAAAGGCAATGATCCCATTGTAGCTGGATTAAGCGATTTTAGAATGCACTCTGAACAATATTACATGCATGTTGACCCGGGTAATGAAGTGCTTGCAACAACGATTTTCACCGGTAAGCACGGTGATTCTCCGTGGGTGGCAGGAACAGTAATGCCTGTTGTGTGGAAGCGTATGTACGGGAAGGGAAAAGTGTTTTATTCCTCGCTCGGCCATGTGGCCGGCGACTTTGATATTCCTGAAACGAAGGAAATAGTACGTCGTGGTATGATGTGGGCAGCCAGATAATTCAATTGTAGCAGGGAGCAGGGAGAATGGAAATGATAAAGGTGGTTGTTAGCGGCGCTGGGGGTCGGATGGGGAGGCTGCTTCTTCAGGCGGTGGTTGAAGAAGACGGTATGGAACTCGCCGCCGCACTTGAGGGTGAGAAGCATTCCTCTCTTGGCAGGGATGTTGGAGAATTGATGGGCACAGGAGAACGCGGCATCGTGCTCTGTTCTGCTTTGGAAGAAATTACCGGTGACTGGGATGTTCTCGTTGAGTTCAGCACTCCCGGGGCAACACTATCGCATCTCCCTATCGCGATTGAGAGAGGGAAAGGTGTTGTTATCGGGACAACGGGTTTCACTGGCGAAGAGAAAGGGAAGATAAGGGATTTTAGTTCGAAAATCCCGGTGCTTCTTTCGCCGAACATGAGTATCGGAGTAAACCTCTTGTTCAGGACGGCAGGGGAAATTGCGAAAGTTCTGGGGACCAAATACGACGTAGAGATTGTGGAAACCCATCATCGTCTGAAAAAAGATGCCCCGAGCGGAACGGCGCTGAGGCTTGCTGAGTCAATTGCAGAAGCAAGAGGGCAGGATTTGGAGAAAGTCGCCGTCTACGGCCGGCACGGCAATACCGGGGAGAGGGCGGAAGGCAATATCGGGATTCATGCCGTGCGCGGCGGCACTGTAGCGGGTGACCACACCGTGATTTTCGCCGGAGACTCTGAGAGGATTGAACTCTCGCACCGTGCAGAAAGCAGGGAAGTTTTTGTCAGTGGAGCAATAAAAGCAGCAAGATTCATAGCGGAAGCTGAGCCGGGGCTGTATGATATGCAGGATGTTATCAAAAGCAGTGGTCAGTGGTCAGTGGATAGTAGTTAGTAAACCCTGTTTATTCTTCGAGTAAGCAAAAGCGCATCAAGAAGATAGGTTCTCGACAAGCTCGAACACTAATCCTTTACGGGGTTCACTGAACTTACACTTAAGGATTAAGCAAAGGCAATGGATTTTGAATTCTCGGATAGATTAAAAAAACTGCCTCCCTACCTTTTTGCGAAACTCGACGAAACGAAAAGGGAAGTGGCGGGGCGGGGTGTTGATATTATTGATCTTGGTATCGGCGACCCCGACATTCCTACCCCTGAGCGCATAGTCCGGAGTTTGCAATCTGCGGCAGCCCGCGCGGAAAATCATCGTTATCCTTCTTATGCAGGCTTATCGGAGCTGCGGAAGGCAATTGCCGATTGGTATGAGAGGAGGTTCAGTGTGATTCTCGACCCTGAATCTGAAGTTCTTCCTCTTATAGGGTCCAAGGAGGGTATCGGTCACATTCCCCTTGCTTTCATAAATAAGGGAGATGTCGTTCTTGTCCCCGATCCCGGTTATCCCGTTTATCGTGCGGGTGTTACCCTTGCGGGCGGAGAGATTCATGTCATGCCCCTGCGGCAGGAAAAATCCTTCCTGCCGGACTTGAACCGGATCCCTGAGGGTGTGGCGAAGAAAGCAAAGATGATGTTTATTAATTATCCCAATAATCCGACCTCTGCGGTGGCAACAGAAGCTTTCTTTTCGGAAGCTTTGAGTTTCGCCAGGGAGTTCGGCATAATCGTATGCCACGATGCGGCGTATTCTGAAATTTGTTATGACGGGTATACGGCTCCGAGCTTTCTGCAGTTGGATGGCG
>JAUVJM010000058.1 GCA_030596585.1 bacterium | reverse complement strand
CTTTATCTATTTGACCTCTTAACTATCAGCTCAGCAAGCAGACCAAAGAAAAAAACCTGCAAAGAAGAAAGGAGAAGCAATATCACCGTAACGTCCATTATCCTGTGAAGAAAGAGAAAACTGTAAAGCGCAAAAAAGATCCCGAATAGAAAAATAACAAGGCTGGCGGGCACAAAAACTTTCAAAGGCTCAAAATAGACCACGAGTTTAATAACGAGGTTTACGAACTGCAGAAAATGGAACGGCGCAATCTTTGATTTGCCAATTCTTTTAAGATAATCTATGTTCACATACTTCACACTGTATCCGGCGCCAATGAAACACATTGTCAGTGTGGTAGTAAAAGAAAAACGGTCAGGGAAAAGATGCCAGAACTTAAGAGCCAGGTCTTTTTTAAACACCCTCATCCCCGAATTCACGTCAGGAATGTCTCTCCCCGCAAGATAACCCGCAAGCCTGTTAAGGAACCATTTTGCCGGTCTTCTCGGGAATGAATCATAGCTTCTTTTTCCTTTCCTTAGACCAACCACCATGTCATATTTCCCCCTATGTTCCAACAGCCGGGGCATATCTTCCGCCTTATAGCTCCCATCAGCATCAATAATGATAATCCAATTCCCTCCGGCACGGCTTATACCTGTTTTCAACGCTTTGCCGTAACCCAGATTAACCGGATGAGTAACTGCCTGAATCCCATCAATTTTACCCAGAACATCAGGAGTTCCGTCAGTTGAACCGTCATCAACGACAATAATCTCATGTTTGAATCCGCCTTCAGCCAGCACAGTTTTCAATTTTTCAATTGTTTCTGCTAACGCCTTTTCCTCATTATACACAGGTACAACAGCAGTTATCATCTCTTCCATTTTGGCAATCCTCATCTTATGCCGCCAACGTGTAAGCTCGGTCAACCCCGTGTCATTCTGAACGGAGTGAAGAATCTGCTTAGATTCTTCGTCGCTTTGCTCCTCAGACACTGTCCTGAGTGAAACGAAGGGATGACAGAGCGTAACGCACTTGATCGAATATTTACGTTTTTACAGTGCCATCGTCATTTGATCCGACTGTATTCTTGCTCAAGACCGCTTGCATCCGACTCAAACTGGATCCGGTCCACCCAAAGTTTCGCATGCCCCAGATATTTCGCCCTGAACTGTAATACTGCACTTTCCGGCAAGTCGAAAGACAGACTAAAACGCTTGTATCTTCCCACCTCATCAAAATCTGTACCCCTAATATTCTGCTCAGCAACAGTGATAATCCGCCTTTCTTCTTCCTTTATTTCTATGCAGTCTATCCTTACTATTGCCTCAGGAGTTAGAATATCAGTTTTCATGAAAAAATCAACCCTGTAATTGCCTTCAGGGCATTCTCTGTACCTGCTCAGGGCAACATACTCAGACTCATCCCTGCCCGGCGAGGCAAATCTGGCTCTCCCTCCAACTGCCCCGGAATCGACAACTTCGGGACATCCAGTTGAAATCAGCAGATACCCGTCATAGGTGAAAAATATCTCCCTGTACGCCCATTCGTTTTTCTCCGTGGAGTGATTTGACTTAAGAAGCAATATCCAGTCTTCATACTTAAGCACCCCATATTCTCCCGCATATAGAAGTTGTATTAGATCCGATAATGTAACCCCAGGCGGCTGCTGCCGCCACTGCATATTCAGCAGAACATACTCACATCTATTAGGACCATGCACATCCTCATCGTACCCCCAGAAACGCTGGAAATCCCGATGGTGGCCAAGATGGTGGCCTATCCGAAGCTGCGTGCATACCGAAGCATTCTTAGGAATCATCTTAATACAATCCAGAATAACTTTTGACTGCCCGCTTACCCTTGTGTTCTTCCTGAATGGTCTTTCCACAGCCCCATAGAAAACATTCCCTCTTTCGTCAAAATCCTTTGAAAAAGGAAGATAACCGAAAAAGCGGCTGTACATAATACAGGAAGTGAGCAATGCAACTCCAATCATCGTCATTGCCGACCTCTGTCCCAGGAAACCAACTATCTTCCTCTTGAGCTTGGACGAGCCCTTCAAAAATACAATAAGGCTGGCCGCACCCCAAATTGCTGATATTGCAACAGTCGGTGAGACACCTGCGGAATATTGCATAGAGAGGCGGAACATGTAATGGCTCTGACTCATCAGGGGCACTCCGGCGGTCACAAACGGCAGCAAGAACGTTATTTTGCCAAAGAAAGGAAGCAGCAGCATCGGGAGGAACGCGAAACAGAGACTCCGCCACCTGTAAAGCCCCCATTTCTCGTCGAGGAAAAGAAACTTAAACGCCTCCCCCGGATGACAGAATAAAGCGCTAACCATCTCCCGGGGAGTCTCCCCAAGCCAGCTAAAGATAGGATAATTCGGATGTCCTTTCCCTAATCTGTCGGCATAGAACGGAATGATGTATTTCACAGCCGCTGCACCCACAATCAAACACAGGAAGAAAGTAGCAAGCCCGACGCGTCTGTTCTGTGTTCTCTCCCGCAGAGTTTTCCACGGAAGGGAAAAAGCTGCGATTCCAATGGCTGCCCCGGTAAGGGACAATTCCTCCCGGCAGGAAATCATCAGAAGGAGAAATACCCAGTAGGCTTTGAATCTTCTTTTGACAAGGAAATAAAACGTCAGAAGGACAAACGGGGGAATCATGTTGGCAGCATGAAATTCGTTGAAAGCCACTGCCTGGACGTGCGGGAGCAGGAGATATCCGGCCCCGAAACAGAATGCAAGGAGAGGATTCCGCAGCTTTTCCTTCGCAAGGAGATAGACAATGAAAGCCGCCGATATCACAGGAATAACCTGAAAGAAAATCAACATTCTCGGATTGTCATATAAGAAGTAGAAAGGTGCAATAAGAAACAATATGGGAGAGAAATGACAGCCCAGCTGCGATTTATAAGAATGGAGAGACGAGCGCAGACATTGACCCCGCAGGACGCTGTGTATCGAAGTATCAAACACGGCAAAGTCCTCATCTATGAATCTGAAGTCATTAAAAGCTATGAGGACAATATGCATAAACCACGCAGATGCCAGAACTATCAGAAGGAGGAGTATAACCCCGAAGGTCTTGCCGTGCCCCTGAAACTTGTCAAACTGTATGAGTAGAGACACCAGGAACCCGGCGGCTAAAGAAAAAGAAAAGATAAAGGCAATTACCACAAAGTCAGAATGAGTGCGAGAGAAATACAGCGGGAAGAAAAATAGAAATGGAAGAAATGATTTAGCTACTTCGCCGGAGGAAACGCAAAAAGCTTCCCTCCTCAAGCGCTTGAGAGCCAGGGAGAAAACAAGCCACAACGAAGTCAAGCACAGGATACCCCGAAGAGCTGCCCGCTGCGCTCCCCCAGCTTCGGTGAAGCTCCTGCAAATTTCACTGAGCGAGAGATATTCGTTGTATTTGCAGCTCCAGAAAAACAATCCCAGCACTGTTCCTGCAAGGATCACTATCGCAAGCTGAATGACTATCCCTGCTGATTTTGGCCTAGCTCCCGTCTCCATAAACTCTCATTATAGGCTCTCCCGATGAAAAAGCAAACGCTTTCTCCTGCCTGTCATCCATCCGGCACGAAGATCTGCAAACGTCTACTTTATGAATTTTATAGCCAAAGGATAACGGTACCTTTCGCCGCTGTTAGCTTTCACGCCGGCCATAATCACCATGACGATCGAAAATATCGCCAGAGCTGCCAGAAGAACAAAACCTATCACAATCATAGTGAGAACCGCCGCTATGAGAGAATAGATTGTCATAGATATCTGAAAATTAAGAGACTCCTTACCCTGATCTTCAATAAGAGGTGATTCCTCTTTCTTAGTCAACCAGATAACCAATGGCGCAATAATGTTACCAAATGGGATGAAAAACCCAGCAAAAATCCCGATATGACACAGCATTGCCCACATTCTTTCTTGTTTCTCGTCCATCTGTTTCTTCTCTTCCACTTCTTGTTTCTCGTTCACTTCAGCCATATCTATACCTCCTTTTGCCAATGACAGCCAAGCAACCGGTTCAGATACCAATATGGTTTAATGATACACTCAGTATAACCAAAAATCCACTATTTCTACGCCTAACACTTGAAATCAGCGGCAACGGAATGCCATTCACTGGATTAATTTGTTAATGACCTGCTTCATTTTATCACAATTTTCTGCAAATTTGTGCTATAATTCGTGCGGGTGAATGGAAGAGGAACTTCGGTGAAAAAAATACTGGTAACAGGCGGGGCCGGTTTCATAGGAAGTGAGTTTGTGAGACAGAAAGCGAAGGAGAGTAAAATCGTAGTTGTGGACAAACTCACTTATGCCGGCGACATGAGGAGGCTGAAAGAAGTCAGGAAGAAAATAATCTTCTACCCGGCGGACATAACCAATGCGGAATTCATGGAGCACATATTCAACAAAGAAAAGCCGGACTCTGTGGTTCACTTTGCAGCTGAAAGCCACGTGGACAGGTCCACCCTCGAGCCGCATCCTTTCATCGTGTCGAACGTTCTTGGAACCCAGGTTCTGCTGGATGCGGCAAAGAAAACAGGCGTGAAGAGATTCATATACATATCCACGGATGAGATCTACGGAGAACTCGGGAAGAAAGGTAAATTCAAAGAGAATATGCCCCTGAAACCGAACTCGCCTTATTCGGCAACAAAAGCCTCCGCCGAACTGCTCGTAAGAGCTTATTACAAGACCCACCAACTGCCATGCATCGTGGTGAGACCGTCAAACAATTACGGTCCCTACCAGTACCCCGAGAAATTCATTCCCCTGATGATAACCAATCTTCTTAACGGCAAACCGATTCCCGTCTATGGCAAAGGCAAACAGATACGCGACTGGCTGCACACTGCAGATTGCTGCCGGGGTATTGACGTGATACTACGAAAAGGCAAGGCAGGAGAAATTTACAACCTCGGCGGTGAATCAGAATATGCCAACCTTGACGTTGCTATGAAGGTTCTGGACCTCCTGGGCAAAAATGATAACTGCATCAAGTTTGTCCCCGACAGACCCGGACACGACTTCCGCTATGCGCTGTACAATTCCAAAATAAAGAGGCTCGGATGGAAGCCGTCACTATCATTCGAGAGCGGGCTGAAAAGAACAGTTAAGTGGTACAAGGAAAACGAGTGGTGGTGGAAAGACATCAAGGACAAGCTGACCCGCGAAACCAAGGGGTTCTGGACATAAGGCACTCCAACATAATTTCTGTCATTCCCCGACTTGATCGGGGAATCCAGAATCCATAGTTATAGTCTGGATTCCCGCTTTCGCGGGACTGACAAATAACAGGCAAGAATTTATGTGGCAGTGCAGCAAGGCTCTTGCCTTAGAACCAATCGGGGGATTTGTCCTGCCCCGGGTCGTGAGTTATCTGAACAAGGCATGTCCCATCTGCGTTCATAACCCATATTTCCGAGTTTTCGGACTCCTCATGAGACATTCTTGCAAAAGCTATCTTGCCGCCATCGGGCGACCACACAGGCGAGAAACTATAATCGGTTGCACCCGCTGTCAGATTTCTCATATGGGTCCCATCCGCATTCATAACCCGGATATCACTCTTTCTATCCGGCTGACTTGACATACACACAAGTCTGCTTCCGTCAGGAGACCAATCAGGATGGCTGACGCTCCTGCGGCTGGTCAAACGCTCCATTTCACTCCCATCCACATTCATCACGTATATCTGCCAGCCAAAGATTCGGTTACTCATAAAACTTATTCTCCCGCCGTCAGGAGACCAGGCAGGAAGTATCTCCTTATGAGGAGAATCCGTAACCCTCACAGGGTTTCTCCCCCCGGCATCCATAACGTAGATGTCCCAGTTATCGTCCCTGAATGAGTGAAAAGCTATTTTCTCTCCGTCAGGCGACCAGCAGGGGCCCGCATCCTCGGCTTCACAGTAGGTCAGCCGAACCTGGCTGGAACCGTCAGACTTCATCTTATAAACCTCCCAGTTACCGTCCCTATTCGACTTAAACACTATTTCCCTGCCGTCCGATGACCAGACCGGACACTCATCGTCACACTCATTCTCCGTCAGCCTAATCAGACCGGAGCCGTCCGCATTCATAACGTATATTTCCCACTGTCCGTCCCTATTCGACTGAAAGACAATCTGCCCGCTAAGCCGGACCGTCCCGGAGCCGCCATGCGCATCAAGAAGAGGGAGAAGAGCCGCAAGCCAGCTCTCGGCGAGTAACCTGCCTGCTTCCTCATCGGAACCAATGCCCGGAATATGATCAAAATGATCAAGGAAAAACTGATAGTTGTCAACAAAGGTTATATTCCGTTTCTTCCCCATTTCCATCAGAACAGAATTGAGCTCCTCGACTACATTCCACTCCGTTCCCATGGGAGGAACGGCTCCCAGAAGCAAAATGGGGCTTCTGCCTGCAGAATTTACGTAGGATTCAATCAGAGTAACAATCTCGTTCACGTTTGCCAGAAAAACATCTGCGCGCGTTCTGCCGTCCCTGCTCCGGATATCACCGGCACAGGGCTGAAATAGAACAATATCAGGATCAGTTTCCTCAAGGAGTGCCACCGATTTCATATACTCAAGATACTGCGCCGGAGTATATCCCGCTACACCACCATCTGCGAGGACAGCCTTCCCCAGCCTGCTGAGTTCTTCCCGCAGATATCGGGCATAACCTTCCGCCGTAACGCTGTCCCCAGCACACAGGACAACAACACCCTCCGGTGTTTCCTCCCTCTCCTGTTCTCGAAACACCACTACGGTATACGCGGTTACCCCAAGGATCAGAAAGCCAATAACGATTTTTATCTTCCGGCTCATATTCACGCGGATTCTATCACGTGCGCCTGAAAGCAGGCAAGAGGTTTTTGTGTTTGACAAACAACGTACCATAGGGTAAAACCAGAAACGTTCATATTGTAACGAGAGGAGGGTTGAAAACATGGCTAAGGTTCTTGTAACCGGAGGCGCCGGATTCATAGGTTCGCATTTGACCGAAAAATTAGTCAGGGGTGGTCATGACGTAACCGTAATTGACAACCTCTCACACGGGACAACAGAGAACATCAAATCCGTCATAAAAGACATTGAGCTTGTCAACGGAGATATACTGAATCAAGAAACCCGGGAAAAAGCCGTTAAGGGAAAGGAATACGTCTTCCATCTGGCAGCGAACACCTCAGTGAATATGAGCATAGAAGAGCCTTCCAAGAGCGCAATGCAGAACATAATGGCAACCGTCGGATTGCTCGAATCCGCGGTAAAACACAACGCCGCGAGAGTGATTTTCTCATCAACCGCCGCAGTCTACGGATATTGTGACAAGCTTCCCATAGAAGAGAATGCACCTCTCATTCCCGCCTCTCCGTATGGTCTGGAAAAAGTCGTTGGGGAAAAATACATGCAGCTTTTCGCAGAATTATACGATATCGATACTGTATCCTTAAGATACTTCAACGTGTTTGGTCCCCGTCAAAATGCAGATTTGCCGCACCCGGGCGGGGTTACAATTGTGATTAACCAAATTCGCGAGAACCGTTGTTCCCAGCTGTTCGGGGACGGAACACAAACCAGGGACATGATTTACGTGGAGAATATTGTGAACGCAAATCTTCTTGCCATGGAGAAAGATTCCGGGTGTGAGGGAACTGCCTATAATATCTCAACCGTAAAGTCGGTGACTATCTCTGACCTGCATGAGAAAATTTCGGAGCTGATGAACCTTAAGTCAACCCGTGAACATCTGCCGTTACCCGAAGGGAACATAATCCATTCCTTAGGAAACAATTCACTGGCAAAGCGCGAATTGGGATTCGAAGTGAAAGTTGACCTGGAGGAAGGTCTCAGAAAAACGATTGAATGGAGCAAGGGGTTGTGAACATAGCCGCCGGTTTCAAGAAACTTTTCCCCGAAGCACAGCGTCCCTCGCTATATCGCGCCCCGGGTCGGGTTAATCTCATCGGCGAACATACCGACTACAACGGTCTGCCGGTCCTGCCGATGGCAATAGACCGCGGCATAAGCATATGCGCTTCCCCGCGCAGCGACAACAAAGTAATCATAAGAAATACCAACCCGTCATTCGAAGACAGAGAGTTCGAAGCAGATTTTCGGATACCGCCCTATCCCAAAGGAGACTGGGGCAACTACTGTAAATCAGCTTTCCAGGCATTGCAGGATTATCTCCTCGACCGGAAAAAGGAGAATCGGCTGTTACGCGGTGTGAACCTCCTCATCGACGGCAATATACCGGCAGGGTCAGGATTGAGTTCATCATCCGCATTGGTAGTAGCAACGGCTTTTATCATAAATGACCTCAATAACCTCAACCTTGATAAACTGTTTCTGGCCGAGCTTTTAGCCAGAGGCGAAAGATATGTTGGGACAGAAGGCGGCGGTATGGATCAGGCAGCATCCCTTTCGGGGAAAAAGGGGATGGTCTT
>JAUVJM010000139.1 GCA_030596585.1 bacterium | reverse complement strand
CTGTCATAAATGTCTGTCAGTACTCTGAAGGCACTCCGGGATTCCACAAGGTTGCTTTTAAACTCCAGGGCATTACCATTTCCCACTACATAATAAACCCTGTCTGCATCATCCTGTCCTATAAAATCATCTATATCCGCGGCAAATGACTTTACATAATCTATGGTTGTCTCTATTTTGTCTTTGAGCTCATCATCAGCCACCGATTTCCTCTGCTTTTCCAGCGTTGAAATTGTTTTGTTCAGCGCCAGTTTCTTCCTCAAGCTCTTCAGCTTTTCTATGACGGAAGCGGGAATTGGAAAAACCGGCTGAAATGGCACATCTGTCTTTTTAAAGAATGACTCCACCTCGGCAAAAAGGTGATCAACGATTATCTTCAATCCCTTCAGCCTGTAAAGCAACCACATAGTTCTTGAATAGCTCAGGCTGCTGCCGAGGACATTAGAGATTACGTCCTCGATATCGGAGGCTTCATCGATAATTAACTGTTTATGAAAGGGAAGGACATTAAAATCTGAAAGGAGGTCATAGATGAGGAGGTGATGATTAACTACCAGGATATCCTTTTTGTGGAGCTTTCGATAATGCCGGTAATAGAAACACCTGTCGTAGAAGGGGCACATTCTGCCGTTGCAATCCTGTGAATCTCCGCAGACCTCAGGCCAGAATTTCGGAATGAATGAAAGCTCAGCTTTTTCGCCTGTCCCGGTCTTTGACAGCCACTTGAGAAACCTTTCATAGGCCCTACCCGCCCCCGCATATTCTTTTTCCCGTTTCAAGCAGAGATAGTTATTCTTTCCCTTGAGTATCCCGAAGTAAAACTTCTGTGGAAGAGTCTTCTGAAGAAAAACAATATCCTTCTTTACAAGCTGATCCTGAAGAGCCAGCGATGAAGTGGATACTACTGTCTTTTCCTGCGAAAGTACCGCCGGAATGAGATAGGCAAACGACTTGCCGATACCTGTCCCAGCCTCTATAAGCAGATCCTTTTTATCCTTGAGACAGCGCAGAACTTCGCCTGCCATCTCGCACTGCTCTGGCCGGTCTTCATAGTCAGGGAAACTCTTTTTTAATATGTTAAAGCTTGATGATAATTCTTTCAAATGGTTATCCTGTCTTTTCGGCATATTATAACAAAGCAACGACTTTGATGCATTCGTAAAAAATCAGTTTTCCACCAGTTTGTCATTCTCGCGAAAGCGGGAATCCGGTAATCACTTATGGTTACACAAGTAGCCCTTTGCAGTTATCTCCGATTTGGTTACTTTTTACGAAACCACCAACTTTGAAGAGATCACATCGTTTAATCCAGTCACAGTATGCCCGCTCTGTGCGAATCGAATAGTGTCGCCGCCGCATCACATCGCGCATATCATCAAGAATCTTACTTGACATAGTTTTCTTTCTATTTTACCGTATTTTCATGTTTAGAAAGGGTATGCTATATTGAATATTGAAAGCAAGCAAAATTGCCTTATACGTAAATGTTGGCTTGAAGGAGGCAAATCATGACCGAAGAGGCAAACCCAGCAGAAGAGAAGCCCATGCCACCACCCGACCTCGTTACATGGTCGGAGTTCTTAGAGGGCTACCCGATCAATTCAGTTCAGAACGTTTCGGAATACTACGAGCGGACTAAAGAAAAGTACGGAGATCCTTTCCGCCGGATGACACCGACACTCCGGCTCCATTGTTCAAAATGCAAGGGAGTGCGGAATTTCTCGGGGCGTTGGATTCACCACAGGACCTTCAGCAAAGGTGGTGTCGTCCACGACTTCCTGAAGTACACGTGCAAGGACTGCGGAGAAGCGTCCAAGACGTTTTGCGTAATCTCCCAAGCCATTGACGAAAACGGAAACGGATGTGCGATCAAGATCGGCGAATTCCCTGAGCTGCATGTTGAACTGCCACGCAGTGTTGAGAAGCTGCTCGGTGAGGACTATGCCCTTTTCGTGAAAGGTCTCACCTGCGAGAAACGCGGCCTGGGAGTCGGAGCATTTACCTACTATCGCCGGGTTGTTGAGTCGCAGAAGAATCATCTGATCTCCGAGATTATCCGCGTGGCGGAGAAACTTGGAGCTCGTGAAGACATCACAGACAAGCTCAAGGCTGCGCAGAAGGAGAAGCAGTTCTCGAGAGCCGTCGACACTGTTAAGGGAGCGATCCCAGAGTCGCTCCTCGTTGACTCAGACAACCCACTCAAGCTCCTGCACGATTCTCTCTCGATCTGCGTGCATGCAGAATCAGACGAGACATGTCTGCGCATGGCACACAGCATTCGCCTTGTACTGGCGGACCTCTCAGAACGAGTCAAGCTAGCGTTGGGAGAGCAAGATGAGCTCCGCACCGCAGTCTCCGACCTCCTGAAATTCACAGCAGAGACCAGAAAGAAGGCGAAGGAAAGCCAACAATGAAATCCACGGTACCCACTGGGGCGCGCGGACGCACTCCAGGGTATAGTAGGTATAGTAGGGTATAGTAGGGTATAGTAGGGGTCACATCTCAAATAGTAAATATTCGATGGATAATGGGGTCGGACCAAGACAACTAATTGAAATAATGTATAAATGTGTTAAAAAGAGGCCTTATTTTGCCCTTAGAACCGCCATTTTAGGTCTCAGAAAGTGGTTCTAAGGTTTTCAGGGAAGTATCTGAGGAATCATGGCCCGAGCTAATCGTCATTACATTCCCGGTTGTGTCTGGCATATTACGCATCGTTGTCACAAGAAAGAGTTCTTACTTAAATTTTCAAGAGACAGGAATCGATGGGTTCAGTGGTTGTATGAAGCAAGAAAACGATAAGGAGTTTATATCAGAGACAAAAAGAACCTTGGCAAGCAGAGCAATTGGGAGGGATGTTCATGAAAGAAACGGGGT
>JAUVJM010000146.1 GCA_030596585.1 bacterium | reverse complement strand
GGCGTGTTTGACGGGCTATGGAGCTGTTGGAAGGAAACTATCAGAATCCGGGATTGATGCAGAATATCTCAATATGCGATTCAAGATGGATTTGAGAGTCATTCCCCGCCTTGTCAAATTGCTCAGGAAAAAGAGGATTCATATTCTTCACTCACACCTTTTCCACGCTAATTTGCTGGGGCGAATTGCAGGGAAAATTGCAGGAGTTCCGATTGTTATCTCCACAGTTCACATAACCGAATTGAGGAAACGTCATCATCTGTCGCTGGATAGATTTACTTCAAGATTGGCAAATATGGAGATTTGCATTTGTGACGCTGTGAAAGAGTTTACCCTGAAAGAGGCAAGAATCCCTTCGCAAAAGCTGGTTAGCATCCCCAACGGAATAAACCTTGAGAAGTTTGACAGACAGTGGGACAGGGAAGGGAAGAGAGCCGAGTTTGGAATTTCGAGTCAAACAAAAGTTATCGGAACCGTGAGCCGTCTCTCAAAGCAGAAAGGGCTTGAGTTTCTCCTAAGAGCCGTCCCTATCATCTTGAGGGATGTCCCCGACTCAATATTTGTTATCGTGGGCGATGGTGAGCTAAAACCGCAATTAATGCAACTTGCAAAAAAACTCGGCATCGAGGACAAGGTTATTTTCGCAGGTTTCAGGAAAGACGCGCTTGAAGTAATGAACATTTTCGACGTTTTTGTTCTGTCTTCATTATGGGAGGGAATGCCGATTGCCCTGCTTGAAGCAATGGCTCTATCCAAGCCGGTAGTTGCTACGGCTGTAGGCGGATGCAGGGAGCTGGTTGCAGACGGAGAAAACGGATTTCTGGTTGAACCATCTGAAGTAACTGAACTTTCAAAAGCGATTATGACGATACTCACGGATTCCGAACTTGCATCCAGGATGGCACAAAACTCAAGAAAGAAGGCGGAGCAATACACAGTTGAGAAAATGGTCGAAAGAACCGAAAGGCTTTACGAAGGAATTTTGAAAAGGGTCAGGGTATTCTCTCCATAGCTGAGTTTGCTATTCCCACTATAACCTAAGATTTCAAAAGTAAACTGTGTGGAGTTTACACGTGAGGGGAATGGAGTATTCCACCCTCTGGTTTGTTCAGAAAGATTCAAATGGCAGATGGTTTACTTTTCCAATGTCTCTTAGCCCTATCGAAAATCTCACCTATAGTTTGGCCACCATAAAGGCGTTCGGAGATTTTGACATAATCAGTGGCTTCACGATGAAGCAATGTGAGAAATCTAAGAGCCGCGGTAGTACCGAGAGCCTTATTCAACGCGTAAATTCCATTAAGTCTGACCTCTGTATCATTGATTGCCTTTGTTTTCATTATTCTACACTCCCATTATATAATCTACCGGATTTATTACATTCATATCAAGTTTTAATCTCTTTGCACGTCTTATCAGAACATCATCACAGGTTATAAAGAACATACATCCAGCATAGTGTGCGCAGGCAATGTGAACTGCGTCTTTTGAAGCCAACCTTCCCTTTCGTTGAAAATCTCCCGCAAGAGAAAGTATCTCGCTCTCCGGCCCGATTCTTTTCTTACAAATGGCGGAAAGCCTATCCACTTCTATCTTACGTTCTATAAATGGACATGTAATATTTTCATCCTGATGCATAAAAGACCATATCAGCTTAATATCTCCTCTTTCAGCTCTTGCGAAGATTTCTTCACAGGCTGTAGCCTCCAGGCGAATCTTTGTCTGCCGAGGGTCATCAAATCCCCGCTGAAAGCAATTATAGTCAAGATAGACCAGCTTCATCATACAGCCTGTTTATTGAGCCACTTCCTCTACCATCAGGAGGATCCCTTAAATTTGATTTCTGCTTGTCTTATGTCCTCAAACGAAGTCTTGGTTTTCCATCTTCCTTTTAATCCGATAAATCTTAAACTATTGTTTTTATGTGAGTCAGCTAACTGAGATTTCAGGGCATTTATCTCTTCGATAATACTATCAGCTTTGGACACCAAGAACTTGCTACCCATTTTTGTCTCCACCTCCTGGCTTCTATCACTACGAAGATACTACCACGCCCCACAGCTGCATGTCAAAAGAAATGTAAATACAACTTGGTTGAAAGAACTTCAAAGCTTTACGAAGGAATTTTGAGAAGGGTTAGGGTATTCTCTCCATACCGGAACAGTTTGTAGGGAACAGCATACTCAGCCCTGCCGGATAGCATCTCTTCTATAAGCGTTTTATCAATATACACCTCGATTACACCCTCCACCTGCGGTCCCTGCGGAACAACAAGGTAACTAAAGTCCTCCCCCCGCAGGAAATCGCCAAACCCTCCATACGATGTATCCCACTTCTTTCGGAAGAGAAAATCTTCATCTGCCATGCCATGCTTTGCCATATAAAAGTGGCTTGGTTCGCATAACATCGGAGCATATATTCTACGGTCATGAAGCTTATTGTCCTTTACAAATTTGAAGAGCTCATCATACGGCAGAAAAACCTTTTTGATTTTGGGCAGAGAAATAGCTTCACCCGGTCCAATATGCATGTTCAGAAATGTAAAGCCAACAAACAAGAGAGCCATCGCAAGCTGGTACCTCTTATCGAGGAGTCTTTTCCCAATAAAGCCAAAAGCCACAGAAAGAAATCCCGCAACCGGCAGATAGCCAATTAAACTAACTCTCACAACCCAGTGACCAGTGGTGGCAGAATTCAGAAT
>JAUVJM010000128.1 GCA_030596585.1 bacterium | reverse complement strand
TGGGAGTTAGACTTATTACTGCTGATAAACGCATTGTCCGTGAAGCAGAGTCATTTGTTTCGGTCAGCTTCTTAGCTGAAGCCATGGAATAATATCTATTGCCTGCCTCATTACGTATGTACTACTTTATGAAAGCATTTCTCAGGAGTCTTGATTGCCTTTCGTATGCATGGCGGGGGTTTCTCGGCTTGCTCATGAGGGAAATTTCTTGGCAGATAAGCCTTGTAACGTTCATAACGTGCCGCTGGCGGTTTTTTGATTCCCTGACATAAAGCGGGTGGCCTCGGTTTATATAGATTATGTCTCCTTCAACGAATGATTCCTGCCCATCCGGCCCGAAGTGGTCCAGAACCAGCGAAAGATTCATCTGCCCGATTTTCATTCTTCTTATAAGAGCACTTGGACTCAGGCGCTTCAGGTGAGGCCGCTTCTTCCGCTTCTTCCCGGAGCTCGTCGGTGCTACGGGTTTTGGGGGCTCCTCATCTTCGCCCGGTTTGCGGGGTTTACCAACGGAGCTTGCAACATCATTGCCTTTTCTCAGAGGGTCTCCAACGGGCAAAAGACCTGGGGGACACCAGTCTTTATTTTTCAATAAAGCGGATTCTATGTTTTTGGTGACTTCCTTCATGGCACGTCTTATCCGCGAGTTCTCCTTTTGGTCCGACTGCCGGTTTAGTTCATCTCTTACCTGAGCCATGATTCTGTCCATCCCTTTGCCAAAAGCACTGAACTCCTGAGTGTCCCTGACAAAATCACCCCGGTCTGTAGTCAACAGCAGGAAATCTGCGTTCACCTCGCCAGTTATTCGGGATAGCAGATTTGGTTGAATGCCAAAAGGAAGCCTCTTTACAGAAACCTGTTTGACTCTTACCAGTACACCCGCATCTTGATGCGTCGTTTTTGAAACCGGCAGGATGATTATCTCTCCGTGTATGACTCCATATTTGGTTCCCTCAAGAAAAGGTATCTTTCTCCCTGTAATGGCCTGGGGGTGAAGCTTTTTCCCGTTCAGATAAACACTAAAATCAGGAGCTTTGAGCGGCAGAGTTTCAATAAGGCGTCTTTCGAGAGATTCAATATCGTATTTCTTCTTCAGACCTTTCAAAATAACTCTTGAGCCTTCCGGAACTTTATCGGAAACTGTTTCTCTTCGCAGAGGCAATTCCCATTCTTCCGAGTGTGAATCCCATTCCTTCTTATCAAAAATAGCTGTTGCTGCAAAGTCGCCTTTCCTTGTAAATACTTCAAAATGGTCGCAGGCTGACAGGACGGAAAATTTTCCTATTCCAAATTCGCCAATCCGTGTCCTTTTGAATCTGAGGCTTATCGGATTTTGCTTTTTGAACGGCGAGCCTATATTGAAGTATTGCTTCAGTCCTTTCAAGTCCATACCGGAGCCATTGTCCTCAACAACTATCTCATCCGCCGATATGGATATTTTGACTTCCGCAGCATCTGCATCGTAGGAATTATTCACAAGCTCTCTCAAGAGTTCAACGCTTTCGGTATAAAGCCGCTCTCCTATTGTGACCAGATGAGACTTATCTTTTTCATTTCTTCTCACAGGAGGGCTCGTGCGTAAAGACCCCGTGAGAATAAAGGTGAGCATCTTTTTCATTGGTGACTTGTGCCTGTCTGAGCCACATGTCCCAGTAGTCGTATAGTTCTTCATCGGTCATGCTGCGAAGGTCGAGGTCTTCCTCACTCAGGAATTCATCTCTCATTTGATTCATATAGCAATACCCTGAACCTGAAATGGCAGGACTCTCTCCGCGCGACTCACAACAATTTCATGAGCTTCGCTTAGGGAGCATCCGGATACCTGTCGTGCAACTTCAGGCCAGACAGAAGCCCATGTTTGCGCCGCTTGCATATAGGCTTCGAGACGTTTCTCATTGGCGTGGATCAGCATCCTGCGTTCCGCGTCAAGTGCTGTCTCTAATTTCTCCCGGCCTGAAAAGATTTCGTTCAGCAGCGGTCTTTTCTTTGCCAGCTTCTTCACGAGTTCCGGATGAGCACGCGCCAGAGCAATAAGGTCGCGAGCACTTCGCGATACCAGCAGCTTCTCTGACGGCTCAGAGAGAAGTCTGGCTAACTCGCCTATGACGGCGTAGTCTTTTTCCCTGTTGGTTTTCTTCATTTCTACGAGGTCGCGGGCACTTACAAATGGATGGTCGCGATTCTCCTGCTGTTTCCATATTCCGGCTAACTCGTGGGCAGATATTCGCGGCGGCTGTGTTACAAAGTCAGTTCTTACACGCAATCCATCCTTGCGAAACTCGAAATGCGAACTCCACCCCCATTGCATCCATCGGACATCAAGAGGTGCGCCAAAACGGTAATGCGCACCATAACCGGAAAGAACAGACAATACATGTTTCAATGAATCTTCATCCTCGCGCAGTATCCAGTCCCCATCCTTGCTCATGATTGCCAGGCGATGCAGAACGATAGCTTGCCCGCCACTAAGGATACCCCGCAGAGCTCCCGAATTGAGTTTTCTGGTAATCTCAAGAAAGATGTTCATATCGTGTATTTGAATTTTATCACAGGAAGAGGTAACGTCAAAGATTTTTCTTTAATCTTGCATGGCCGTGACATAAGGAGTTTTAAGATGAGGAAATATCGGAAGGAAAGTAGATACGAGTTTTTGTCCTTGAATAAGTGAGATGTGGTGTATATTATATGTTCTGGAAATAAGGAGATTCTTCGCTGTCACTCAGAATGACAGAAAAAGGCTCAGAATGATAATTAATGATAATAGGGAAAGGCTTAGAATGACAGGATGGGATTGCGAGGTGAGATTTGGGAGAAGGTAAGTTAGTTGTATCCCCTGCCCCGCATATAAGTTCGGGGGTAAGTGTCAGCAAGATTATGTGGTCCGTGAGTCTGGCGCTTTCGCCGGCGGTAATCGGAGCGGTTTATTTTTTCGGAATAGGCGTGCTGAGAATCATAGGTGTTACGATACTGGCGGCTGTTGCGGCTGAAGCTATTATTTTGGCTCTGCGAAAGAAGCCCGTTGGCATTTCCGACGGGAGCGCGTTCCTGACTGGTTTACTCCTTGCTCTGAATCTGCCTCAGGACATACCGCTTTGGTTACCTGTCCTCGGGGCAGTTTTTGCTATCGGGGTCGTGAAGCAGGTTTTTGGCGGGCTCGGGCATAATATTTTCAATCCTGCATTGGGAGGGCGGGTTTTCCTCCTTTTAGCCTACAGCAAGTATATGACTACGAAGTGGGCAATTCCCCGCTGCGGGCTTATTTCGATAGACGGGGTTACGTCGGCAACTCCTTTGACTGCATGGTTCGAGGCAAACCGCACGCTTTCCGATGGGCAGGCAGTTGAAGGGGCAAGAGTGTTAGCTTCCCAACACATTCAAAGATTGTATTCGCAGGATAGCCTGCTGAGGTTGTTT
>JAUVJM010000048.1 GCA_030596585.1 bacterium | reverse complement strand
TTTTGGAGATGGAAGGAGTAGATATGAACTTGCCGAAGGTCCGGATACAAATCATCACCACCATTTAATATGTACAGGCTGCGGGAGAATAATCGATTGCAGTGAATTCATTGGTGAAGAAGCGAAAATGCTGAAACAGATAGAACAAGCTCTTTCAAAAAAACATGATTTTCAGGTAAATTCTCGCCGGATCCGTTTTCTGGGTTTATGCAGCAAATGCAAACAAAGTTTCTCGAGACTAAGCAATAATGGTTTTAAGTATAGTAAAAAGGAGGTGACAAATTATGCCACGAGGTGATGGAACCGGACCAGGAGGTATGGGACCTATGACCGGAAGAGGAGCAGGATTCTGTGCAGGGTACTCTGTCCCCGGCTACACAAATCCCATGGGTGGTAGACTCGGACTCGGCTTAGGCTGGGGAAGGGGCATGGGTAGAGGTATGGGCAGAGGTATGGGCAGAGGTATGGGGCGCAGACCGTTTGGATACCCGCAGTCAGCAGGATACGGTGCATACGGAGGCTATGGAATGCCCTACGGTCAGTCAGGCTACGGAATGCCCTACGGTCAACCAGGCTACGGAATGCCCTACGGTCAGCCAGATTATGGAATGCCTTACGATCCATGGGGAACTGCTCAATTTTCACCGGAACAGGAACTGCAAATGCTCCAGGGACAAGCTGAAGTTCTAGAGGATGAACTCGATGGGATAAAGAAAAGGATTGGAGAGTTAGAAAAAAAGTAACCGTTCACGGTTAAAGAGTGAACTTCGTTTATTCTTCGAGTAAGCAAAAGCGCATCGAGAAGATAGGTTCTCGACAAGCTCGAACAATAATTCACAACTGTGAACGGTTACGAAAAAAAAGGAGCGTCAGATGGCAAAAATAGCAGTTAGTTCGACCGGAGACAATCTAGATGCGCAGGTAGACCCTCGATTCGGCAGGTGTGCGCATTTCATATTCGTGGATACGGACACCATGGAATACGAAGCGGTTCAGAATCCTAACGTGTCAGCTGCCTCGGGGGCGGGTATTCAAACAGCACAGTTTGTGGCTAATAAGGAGGTAGAAGCTGTTCTCACCGGTAATGTAGGACCAAATGCATTCCAGACCTTGCAGGCAGGTGGAGTAAACGTGATTGCCGGAGTTTCAGGAAAGGTGAAGGATGCAATCCAGACGTACAAAGACGGAAAAGTCCAGGCTGCCGGCGGACCTAGTGTAGCTTCTCATTTTGGAACGAGCGGTGCCGTCGATCCGGGTATGGGAACCGGCGGCAGTCCCGCAATGGGAGGCGATATGGCTCCGGGTATGGGAATGGGGATGGGAGCCGGCATGGGTAGAGGTATGGGAATGGGAGCTGGTATGGGTGGAGGTATGATGGGCCCGCAGCCATTTCCGGGACAACCTTCCCCTATCCCCGATGCGTCTCAGGAACTTCCATTTTTAAAACAGCAGGCTGATTATTTAAAAACCCAGCTTGATGAAATAACAAAGAGGATTGAGAGTCTAGAAAAAGGAGGTGAAAAATAATGCCGTTTGGAGACGGAACAGGTCCTACAGGTGGTGGAGCAGGTACAGGCAGAGGTATGGGAAGCGGCACGGGCAGAGGACGTATGGGAGGAAATCGTCCCGGTGCCGGGCCTGGAGGGAACTGTGTATGCCCTAAATGCGGAGCTGCGGTTTCCCATCAGATAGGAACTCCATGTTACCAGATAACCTGTCCTAAATGCGGGACTAAAATGGCAAGGAGTTGAGTCTTATGAAAATTGCTATTCCGACAGAGGGAGAAGAAGTATCCCCTCATTTTGGGCGGGCGCCTGAGTTTACTCTCATAGAGATTGAAGAAGGCAGGGCAGCAAAAAGAGAGAAAATAGCTAACCCCGGACATCAGACGGGATTCCTGCCTTCTTTTCTCTCGAATCAGGGAGTAACTCATGTAGTCACGGGAGGAGCAGGACAGAGAGCACAAAGCTTATTTGCTCAATACGGTATAGAACTTCTAGCAGGGGTTACAGGCAAAGTGGACGAAGTAATAGAGAAAATACTCCAGGGAAGTTTGGAAAACGGCAAAAGTCTTTGTGAGCCGGGTTCAGGCAAAGGGTATGGGGTGGAAAAGGAGAAGGAGCAAGATGCCAACCTATGAATATGAATGCCTGAAATGCGCACACAGGTTTGAAGAATTCCAGAAAATGAGTGATGAGCCCGTAAAGATATGTCCCAAGTGCAAGGGAGAAGTCAGGAGACTTATCAGCACCGGTGGTGGTCTCATCTTTAAAGGTCCTGGTTTCTATGCCACGGATTATGCACGCAAAGATAACAGAGCTTCAAGTGCATGCTGCGGGCTTGCTAACCCATGTGATAATCCCAAAAGGTGCTGTGAGAAATAATGGGTTTAAGGGCTTGAGAAAGCCCTCAGATTGTAATGCCGGAGAAACTGAAAAGTCCATCCGGTTTTTTCTGATTTGATGAACATGTGAGAAAAAGAGAATAGGAAAATGCAGAAAAACATGGAAGAAAAAAAGAAACAAATCGAAGAGCAGCAAAAAAGAGTTGATGAACGTATGAGCTTAATAAAAAATAAGCTCCTTGTTCTATCCGGGAAAGGCGGTGTGGGAAAATCAACTGTTGCGGTTAATCTCGCATGGGCGCTTTCTCAAAAGGGTATGAGGGTGGGACTTTTAGATGTGGACATACACGGTCCCAATGTCCCCAAAATGCTCGGGTTGGAAAATGTGCATCTCACCGGTTCGGAACAAAATATAGAACCGGTATCTCTCGGTAGGAATTTGAAAGTGGTCAGTACAGCCTTCCTGTCAGACTCTCCTGATACTCCCATTATCTGGCGAGGTCCTCTGAAAATGACTGCAATAAGGCAGTTCTTGGCTGATGTAAACTGGGGCGAACTCGACTACCTCATTATTGATGCTCCTCCGGGAACAGGAGATGAACCACTTTCGGTATGCCAGCTCATAAAAGATGTAACCGGGGCAATCGTAGTGACCACGCCTCAGGAAATCTCTCTTCTGGATGTAAAAAAGAGCATAAACTTTGTTAAACAGTTGAATGTCCCTCTCACCGGCATAATCGAAAATATGAGTGGTTTCGTCTGTCCTCATTGTGGTAAAAGCATTAACATCTTCAAAATTGGAGGCGGACGAAGAATGGCTCATGCCCTAAAGATTCCCTTTTTAGGAAGCATACCTATTGAACCAGGCATAGTCGAAGCTTCTGATGAGGGTAAACCCTTTCTGAGTTCAGATGCAGAGACTGAAAGTAGAAGAAGATTTAACGAGATAGTGGATAAAATTATAGGTAACGGTTGACGGTTCAAGATTCACGGTTAAAGAGTGAACTCCGTTTATTCTTCGAGTAAGCAAAAGCGCATCGAGAAGATAGGTTCTCGACAGGCTCGAACAATAATTCGGGTTACAAAAGGAGATTGTCGAAATGAAAATTCCGGATGAAGTAAAGAAGCTGTTCAATGAGGAGACCATTATTGCTTTTGCAACGGCGGATAAAGAAGGGGATCCAAATGTTGTCCCGATTTATTGGAAGACAATTGTCAATGATGAGACAATTTTGTTACTAGACAATTTTATGAAGCAAACAAAACAAAATATTCAGGAAAACAGAAAGGTTTGCGTATCCTTTTGGAATATGGATTCCGGAAAAGCTTACAAAATCAAGGGAACAGCAGCATATCATTCGGAAGGGGCAATTTACGACAAGGGGAAAGAATTTATGCACTCGAAAAAGCCAGGGCAGACTCCCAGAGGAATCGTTGAAATCAGAGTGGAGGAGATTTATACCATAGGGTCCGGTCCGGATGCAGGCAAGAAGTTATGAGGAAATGAAATGACAAAATCCGGTGTGAAGCCGAGATATGAAGTTATTGGAAATTTGCATGAGTAAACATAGTAACCTGTGTACAGAATGTGGGAATAGCCGCGATTGTGTATCTGGGCATCTATTTACTGTCGATGGCAAAAATATATGCAGAAGGTGCCTTTTTGGTAACGCCCGCCCGATAGAGATTTATCCAATCGGGTTTGTAAACAACAATTTACAGAGAGACAATTCAAAGTTTGCCGTTCGTGGTGAGGGAAAGATTTCAAAAGTCGAACTCTTCGATTCGCAGGAACGATTTATGTACAGGCTGGAAGATGAAAAATTCCTCACCATTGTATATCACCTACATAAATCGCGTTCTGTTAAATCCATTTTCAAACGTGGGCTTGATAATAAAAAGGTAGGAATTTTTGCTTCACGTACGCCTGATAGACTGTCCGGGATAGGTATCCAAGATGTGAAGCTGATTAAAATTGAGAGAACGACATTACATGTGGAAGGTCTGGATGCAATCAACGGAACTCCGGTATTAGACATCAAGTTATGCTGGCACAAGAAGTACGACAAAGAGTCATCCTAAGGGGAAATGTAAATGATTACATTTGATGATTTCAAAAAATTGGAAATTAGAGTTGGAAAGATTACCTCAGCCGAAAGAATAGAAGGTGCAGATAACCTCCTTAAACTTGAGGTTGACATTGGAGAAACAAAAAGGCAGCTGGTAGCAGGAATTGCCCAGTATTACAAACCTGAGGAATTAGTAAATAAGCAGATACCTGTTTTGGTAAATCTTGAGATGAGAAAAATAAGGGGTGTTGAAAGCCAGGGTATGTTATTAGCTGTTGTAGAAGGAGAAAAACCAATTCTATTACATCCTGATAAGGAAGTTTCTCCTGGAAGCATAATACAATAAGGAAGGATAATATTCAAGTGGCGAGGACAGCTCCTTTCAATAATTACTATAGCCTTTACGAGAAATGGTTTGAAGACAATCAATTTACTTATCTCTCTGAGCTTGAGGCAGTAAAACATTTCATTCCCTTTGGCAGGAAAGGAATTGAGATCGGCTCGGGCAGTGGGAAGTTTGCCATCCCATTAGGGATAGAAATCGGCATTGAACCCTCCTTGAAAATGCAGGAGCTGGCAGTGTCCAGAGGGATGAAGGTAATAAATGGTGTTGCAGAAAATCTATCTATTATTAATGAGAGTTTTGATTTTGCTCTAATGGTAACCACAATCTGTTTCTTAGATGACATAGAGAAATCTTTTCACGAAGTGCATAGAATATTAAAGCCGGATGGTTTTTTCATTATTGGGTTCGTTGATAAGGACAGTTCCTTAGGAAAGCTATATTTGAAAGAAAAGGCAAAAAGCAAATTTTACGGAGGAGCAACATTTTACTCTACTTTAGAAATAATTAATAGTCTTAAGAAGACAAATTTTACTGGAATAGAAACTGTTCAGACAATTTTGGGAAATTCCCTCAAAGATGCCAATTCTGTCCAAGATTGGAAAGATGGATTTGGTGAAGGCAGTTTTGTGGTAATAAAAGCTATTCCAAAAAAGCCAGCCTAAAGTATTCTTTCGAAAGCCAAAAATCTTGACAGGTTTCGTTTGATCTGATATCCTGATATTAGAATAAGAGAATTGGATGAAGACTGAAGAGATTACAGAACTTTTAAAAGCACTGGGGCATCCCACGCGCCTCATGATTGTTGAGCATCTTCTCAAGGGGGAGAAATGCGTAAATGACATAACGGAATTATTAAATGTGAGGCAGCCGAACATTTCTCAGCACCTCTACATTTTAAGAGCAAGCAGCATTGTGAATTGCAAGAGGGAAGGAAAAATGAAATGCTACTTCTTGCAAAAACCGGAATTGATCAAAAATCTGGTGAGAATACTGAGAGGAAAGGAGTAGTTATAAAATGCCATGGGTAGATAAGAATGAATGTGTAGGCTGTAGCGTATGTGTAGAGGAATGCCAGGTAGATGCAATTTCATTGGTCGATGAGATTGCAGAAATAAATATGGATGAATGTATCCGCTGTGGCAGTTGCCATGAGGTGTGTCCTCAAAAGGCTGTAAAACATGACAGTGAGAGAATACCGCGGGAAATACAAGCAAATGTGGAAAAAGTGAATGGGTATATGAAGCATTTCGATGATGAAACAGAAAAGGAGGCCTGTTTTAAGAGAAGCATGAACTTCTTTAAATTTCAGAAGACTGTTGCTGAAAAAACGTTGCAACAGCTTGAAACATTGAAAAGAGAGTAAAAAATCTACGAAGGAGTGCGCAATGGAAATAAAAGTGAATGATGAGAATTTTGAAGAAGAAGTGCTCAATTCAGATATGCCTGTACTGGTAGATTTTTGGGCACCGTGGTGCGGGCCATGTAATATGGTTGCACCAATTGTTGAACAAATAGCAAAAGAATATGAAGGTAAATTGAAAGTGTGCAAGATCAATGTAGACGAAGCTCCCCACACATCTGCTACATACGAAATTAGGAGCATACCTACGATAGGCATATTCAAAGACGGGCAGATGGCAGGCAGTGTAATAGGGGCTGTTCCCAAAGATGTGTTAATAGAGAAGATAGCACCACATGTTGAATAACTTGAATCTATGATTGAGTCTCACACAGAATAGAGGAGGAGCAAATTATGCCGATTTACACTTATATGTGCAAGGATTGCAGCGAGAGGTTTGAGCTGCTGGTGGGAATGACTTCTGAAAAAACAGAGTTTGAATGTAAGAAGTGCGGCAGTAAAAATATTGAAAGGACATTCGAAGCATTCAGTGTGGGAAAAGGCGGTTCGGGTTCTTCGGGACCAAGTTGTCCTACGGGAACTTGCCCCACCTGCTTTTAGGGGCTGCCCCTTAGGACTTGCCTAAGCACTAATATTCCTTTATCCCGTCTTTGTTCTTCGGGATATGGTCAAAACCCTCTTCTTCTTATGCGTGTCATTCCCGCCCCGTATCAAGTACGGGGTAAATTGCAACGGGAATCCAGAAAACACCACAATCGTACTGGAATCCTGGATTCCGCATCAAGTGCGGAATGACATTCAACACCCTGACCGATACGCTATCCCGATTGCTCCCTGCGGTATTTTCAGCCCGTGATTATCGGTTTTTGGCTAATTTCCGGAAAATTCTGCGGGGGGGTCGCAAGGACAGTCTTGACTTTCCCAGGGAAGTCTGTTATACAATTGTAACTACTCGAGTATCCAGAAGTCAGGAGTCAGAATTCAGCATAAAACAAAAATATGAAGCGGGCAGGTTGTGCTGTTTAAATTAACGGGTCAGGCATGCCCGTCCCGCTAATAAAACTGCGCAAAAAGGAAATTCTTATATAATAAACTTATAAATCATCATATATGGACACGTTCTTTCCTGACCACTTCGGAGTGGTCGGGTCTGTATTCTAAATTCTGAGTGGCTGCATCATGAGAGTGATAGCAGGGCAGGCAAAAGGACATAAAATCAGAGGCACTTCCAGAAAAGCCACCCGGGCTATCACTGATAGAATCAAGGAATCTGTTTTCGGTATTCTCGGCGACCTCAGCGGGCAAAGGGTTCTTGACCTCTTTGCCGGGACGGGAAGTCTCGGAATAGAGGCGTTGAGCCATGGAGCAGAGGAAGCATTTTTTATTGATAAAAACAGAGGATGTGTCAAGCTTATCAAAAAGAACCTGTCATCTCTCTGTATGAGCGGCACGGTATATCCTCTCGCGGCCGGGACGGGACTGAAACGGCTCGGAGAGCGGGGCGAAAGGTTCGATTTGGTCTTTGTTGACCCTCCGTTCGGAACGGATCTCGCAGAGGAAACCCTGAAACAGTTGGATGAACTCAATATCGTCAGGAGTGGAGGAATTGTCTTTACCAGACATCACGCTAAGACAATTTTGCCTGAAGCTATGGGAAAACTACTCCTTAAAAGGAGGAAGAAGTACGGAGAGAGCATCGTCTCTTTCTATGGGAGGGTAGAGAGATGAAAGCAGCTGCTATTTACGGAGGAACTTTTGATCCTGTAACCTACGGACATCTGGACCTGGCAAAGAGGGGAATAGAGATATTCGATAACCTTATCCTCGCTGTCGCCGAAAGCAGGAGCAAGAATCCCCTCTTCACGCTCGAAGAGCGAATCGAAATTCTGAAGGAGGTCGTCAGAGATATGCCCGGTGTGGAGGTAGACGGATTCAACGGACTTCTCGTTGATTACGCGCGAAGCCGCGGGGCCGCTGTTGTTTTAAGAGGACTCAGAGCTGTGTCTGACTTCGAGTATGAATTCCAGATGGCACTCACGAACCGTAAACTCGACGGACACATAGAAACCATATTTATGATGCCGAAGGAGGAACATTCCTACATGAGTTCCCATATCCTGAAGGAAATTGTCAGGCTGGGGGCTGACGTCAGTTGTTTCGTACCCCCGTTCGTGAAAAAGAAACTTGAAGAAAAACTGATAACTACTCAGGTGGATAGGCTGTAGGCTGAAGCAAACACACAGCAGCCTCTTTTTTCCATTCAGCCTAACAGTTCTTCAACCTAAACAACCTGAGTAATACTGAAAGGAGTCTAAAAATGGCTGTCCCAAAGAGAAAGACTTCCCGCTCCAAAAGAGACAAACGCAGGACACATAAGAGTCTCAATCCACCGGCTCTTTCAACGTGTTCCCACTGCAATCAACCGAAACCGCCGCATCAGGTGTGTCCCCACTGCGGTTACTACAACAATAACAGGGTAATAGAGATTAAGGAATCCAAGGAACGCAAGAAATGAGGATAGCGCTGGACTGCATGGGCGGAGATGAATTCGCACTCTCCAGAAACGTCGCAGGAGCAGTAGAAGCCGCGGGAGACAACAGTCTCGAGATAATACTCGTCGGACACCAGGACGCCATCAAGGAAGAGTTGTCAAAACATGGGGATAGTGTCCCGCCGTTCAAAATTGAACACGCGGCTGAAACCGTCGCCATGGATGAATCCCCCTCCTCCGCAATAAGAAGAAAACGGACATCCTCAATGTGGATTGCCGTCGCGCTTCTTAAGCAGAAACGTGCAGAAGCCATGGTCACAGCAGGCAATACCGGTGCCGCAATGGCTATGGCGAAGATCCAACTCGGCACTCTGCAGAATGTCGAAAGACCTGCCATAGCCACACGACTGCCCACGCCCGCCGGCTTTTCGATACTTGCTGACGTCGGTGCCAACGTTGACAGTAAACCC
>JAUVJM010000096.1 GCA_030596585.1 bacterium | reverse complement strand
TCCTTCTTGCCTTTTTCTCCCTTTTCAAGCAAATCGCTGATTAGTTTTTTGCTTTCCTCCTCGCCGACTTCACCCTTCTTGACCAACTCGCCCACAACATCTTCTACTTTCTCCTTCGTTAGAAGGAGAGCGCCCAATCCTAAATTAACCGCTTTCTCCAAAATCTCTTTCATAATCATCCCTCCTCTTTTTTACCGTGATTTCTGTACCCCTTTCAGGAATATCTCAGTCAGAAATGGAGCCTGGTCGAACAGTCGTTCTTTCTTAGAACTTTTGGGCCACCGGCAGACAAAAGAGTTTAATAGTCCCGCAAGAGCGTAAGCTGTCTCTCTGGGATTTAAATTCCTGAATTCTCCGCGTTTTAAATCATCTTTGATGGTTCTGGCAACGAAATCAATGTATGTCTGGTAGACCTTACTGAGCCTCTTTGTCCGGTCTTTCTGTGCCATCCATTCGAAGCTGTTTCTCTCCCTGACGAAGATCTTGAAGAAGTTTCTGTTTTTGTCGAAAAAACCCATCTGTGCTTTGATCAGGCACCTAATTTTCTCTCCTGCCCCGACCGCTTTTGACACCTGTTTATGGAGGTAGCCTAGGAGCTCCTCGCTTTTCTCCTCAATGAGGCTGAGATAGAGGTCTATCTTGCCCTTGAAGAAGTTGTAGAGCGTTCCTTCGGCAAACTCTGCTTCTCTGGCTATTTCCTCCATAGTAGTTTTGTCAAACCCCTTGGCGGAGAAAACTCTTTCCGCCGCCGTTATTATTTCAGCTCTCCTTGTCCGGTACTCCCTTTCTTTTCTCGCAAGCTTTGCCATAGATTTCACCTCCCGCGTTCAGTTATTTGAGCCACCGCTCAAATTTTATACTATCTATTCATAGTTTGTCAAGGTTTAAATGCAAAAAATATCAGGTGCAGTTGAACTAAATTGGTTGGAATCGTATTTCAAGGGCTGATGATAATAACGATAGCTTTAATTTTCTCGCGTGATTTTTAAATATATATTGACAAATATACCCATTTTTTATTCTATTAAATGAGATTCACAAGCGGAATCAGTGGCAGGCGGGACATTTTGGTCATATCGGCAGAAAAATTTTTTGCTGTATTACCGTAATTTAGGATAGATTAAACAGCATGTTCTTTGACAGTCTTTTGGAATGTTTTATGGGGTATTTTCCGTCGAAGCAGGCTGTGCAGAACTCATTCCCGGGCAGCGCCATGGACTCGAGCATTCCTTCCAAACTCAGATACTCAAGGCTGTCCAGTCCGATGAAATCTCTTATCCACTCAACCGGGTGATTTGACGCAATCAGTTCCTTCTTGGTGGGGAAGTCTATGCCATAGAAACACGGATGCCTGAGCGGAGGACAGCTGACGCGCATGTGGATTTCCCTGGCGCCTGCTTCCCGCAATGTCTTTACTCTGATGCGGCTGGTTGTCCCTCTGACAATTGAGTCCTCTATGATAACCACGCGTTTACCCCTGAGAACGTCTTTTATCGGGTTGAGTTTCACTCTAACTTTGAAATCTCTAACAAGCTGTGAGGGCTGGATAAAGGTTCTTCCAATGTAGTGGTTTCTTATCATACCAATCTCGTAGGGAATTCCTGATTCTTCGGCAAAGCCAATCGCGGCATAATTCCCAGAATCGGGTATGGGCATGACCAGGTCGCAGTCCGCGGGGCACTCCCGGGCAAGCTGTCTGCCCAAACGTTTTCGCGTCAGATACACACTATTACCGAATACATTGCTGTCGGGTCTTGCAAAGTAGATATATTCAAAAATGCACATAGCATGCTTTCTGCCGGGAAACGGCTTTGTGGATTCAACCCTGTTCTTATCGATGAACACAATCTCCCCCGGCTCTATTTCCCTGTCATAATTGGCCTGGATTAGGTCCAGGGCGCAGCTTTCACTTGCCAGGACGTGTGCACCGTCCAATTGACCGAGGCATAAGGGTCTGAACCCGTGAGGGTCCCTGGCTCCGACCAGCAAGTCGTCCAGCATCAAGACCAGTGAATAGGAACCTTCAAGCTGTGATAAGGCTTCGACAATCCCGTGTCTGTTATCTTTCTCCCCGGATTTAGCTATAAGATGGACTATCACCTCGGAATCCATCGTTGTCTGGAAAATGGAGCCTTTTCTTTCCATCTCCCTGCGCAGTTTCAGGGCGTTTGTGAGATTGCCGTTGTGTGCAACGGCAATATGGCCTCTTCGGAGGGTTGCCAGAAAAGGCTGAATGTTTTTCTCTTCACTGGAGCCGGTGGTCGAATAACGAACGTGGCCGCAAGCTGTGTGTCCGGACAAAGACCGGATAGCTTTCTCATCAAAGACATCGCCAACCAGCCCCATACCTGTGTGATGCCTGACTTTTTTGCCGTTGCAGGCGACTATCCCCGCACTTTCTTCTCCACGATGCTGAAGGGCGTACAGACCCAGATACGTGAGCCTTGCCGCATCTTTGTGTCCGTATACTCCGAATATCCCGCAGTTTTCTCTGAGTTCTGTCATCGCTGTAGTGCCGCTTTGATAAAGTTCCTGAAGAGAGGATGCGGAGCTCCGAATCTTGACTTAAACTCAGGATGAAATTGGCAGGCGACAAACCAGGGATGCCCTGCCAGCTCAATGATTTCCACAAGGCGTCCGTCCGGTGAAATGCCGCTCAGAACCATCCCCGCTTTCTCAAACTGTTCCCTGTAATTAGTGTTAAACTCATAGCGGTGGCGGTGTCTTTCGTGAATTTCTCCGGCTCTGTATGCTTTGTATGCAGATGTCTTGCTTTTCAGACAGCACGGATAAGAGCCAAGTCTCATGGTGCCGCCTTTTTTCTTCACTTTTCTCTGCTCAGGCAGCAGGTCAATTACGGGATGAGGAGTAGAAGGAGCGAACTCCGAACTGTTGGCTCCGGTGAGTTTGCATTTTCCCCTCGCAAATTCGATTACGGCACACTGCATTCCGACACATATCCCCAGCAGCGGGATTTTTTTCTTCCTTGCGAAGCCGCAGGCTGTGATTTTTCCCTCAATCCCTCTGCTGCCAAATCCTCCGGGGATGAGGATTCCGTCGGCTTCCCTGAGAAGCTCCTCATGCCCTTTTTTCTCTATCGCTTCTGCATCCACCCACAAGATCTCCACTTTTGAATTGCAAGCGGCGCCGGCATGAACAAGTGCTTCGTTGATGCTTTTGTATGAGTCGAAAAGACCTGTGTATTTCCCGACAATTGCTATACGGATTAACCTGCGGGCGTTCTTCAGTCTTCGAAGGTTTTTTTCCCATCCGCTCATATCATGTTTTTTTCTCTCAAGCTTGAGATGTTTCATAATCATTGCATCAAGTCCCTGTTCATGCAGTTTGATGGGTGCTTCGTATATGGACTCGACGTCTACTGCGTCAATCACGGCTTTTCCATCCACACTGCAGAAGAGAGCTATTTTGCGTTTTGCGTCCGGGGATAAAGGTTTTTCCGTTCGGCATAGGAGTATGTCAGGGGCAATTCCTATTTCTCGCAAGCGCGCCACGCTGTGCTGTGTGGGCTTAGTTTTTACTTCTCTGGCGCTCCTTACATACGGCACCAGTGTAAGGTGAATGTTCAGGCAATTTTCCCTCCCGATGTCGAGGGGAAATTCCCTTATTGCTTCAAGAAACGGCAGTCCTTCTATGTCTCCCACGGTTCCCCCGAGTTCGACAATAACCACATCCAGCTTTTTCCTTCGCGCAACTCTCTTTATGTATTTTTTGATTTCATTAGTAACATGGGGCACTATCTGAACCGTTTTGCCCAGATAATCACCTCTTCGCTCTTTGTTGATTACCGAGTAATATATTTGACCCGCGGTGAAATTGTTCTCTCTTGTCACCTTGAGTGACGTAAAACGTTCGTAGTGTCCCAAATCCAGATCCGTTTCCGCTCCGTCATCGGTAACATAGACCTCTCCGTGCTGGTACGGGCTCATTGTGCCGGGGTCAACGTTGAGGTAAGGGTCAATTTTCTGAATTGTAATCTTCAGGCCGTTACTTTCCAGCAGACAGCCGATTGAAGCCGAAGCGATCCCCTTGCCCAGCGAGGAAAGAACGCCGCCGGTTACAAAAATGTACTTTGGCTTTTTCATTCATCTCCCGTGTTATTTCTCATAGGTTGAGTAATAGTATGGAGTAAAAGCCTTGAACTCCGCGCCGCAGGTATCCACCAGCTTGAAGGTGGGCAAAATCCCTTTCGCCATGCGCAGTTTGTGAATAAGGCTTTCGTCTGTTTTTAGAAGTTTGCTCAGCTGCCTGTCCGAAAAACCGTATTCCTTGGCTTTCCGCAGTAAGCCGGTTGATAGTTGAGGGTTGATAGCTGAGGACTTTTTGTTTTTTATCTTTTCTTCTAACTCGACAATCTCTTTGATGTTATGCAAGAACCATCTGTCTATCCCGGTTAATTCGAAAATCTTATCTATGTTTATTTTTTTCTTCAGGGCATGCTTTATGTAGAAAATTCTCTCTGCATTGGGCGTCCTCAGATTCTCTGCCAGCTTTTCGTCCGGGATTTCGAAATTCAGGTCTTCCAACCCGGAAATTCCCACTTCCAGGGAGCGCAATCCCTTCTGCAATGCTTCCTTGAATGTTCTGCCGATAGCCATTGCCTCACCTACGGATTTCATAGAGATGGTCAGGGACGTGTCCGCTCCGGGAAACTTCTCAAATGTGAAGCGCGGAATCTTTACCACGCAATAGTCAATTGTTGGCTCAAAACAGGCGGGGGTTTCTCTGGTGATGTCGTTCGGGATTTCGTCCATAGTATAGCCGACAGCCAGTTTTGCGGCTATTTTTGCAATGGGGAAGCCAGTGGCTTTGGAAGCTAAAGCCGAACTTCTTGAAACCCGGGGATTCATCTCGATAATCACCATTCTACCGTTATCGGGGTTTACGGCAAATTGAACGTTTGAGCCTCCGGTCTCAACACCTATTTCCC
>JAUVJM010000084.1 GCA_030596585.1 bacterium | reverse complement strand
TCACGAAGCTTGGAGCAAAAATTCCTAAAGGAGTGCTTCTCTACGGACCTCCCGGCTGCGGCAAGACCCTGCTGGCAAAGGCAGTTGCGGGTGAGGCTGACGCTCCTTTCTATTCAATAAGCGGTTCAGATTTTGTGGAACTTTTTGTTGGAGTGGGAGCTTCCCGGGTAAGGGACTTGTTTGAACAGAGCAGGAAAAGTGCTATCACCAGCGGGAAGGGATGCATTATCTTCATTGATGAGATAGATGCCGTTGGCAGACAGCGGTTTGCCGGTATTGGCGGGGGGCACGATGAGCGGGAGCAGACGTTGAATCAACTCCTGGCAGAAATGGACGGGTTTGATACAAGGACGGGAGTTATTCTTATTGCGGCTACTAACAGACCTGACGTTCTCGACGCGGCGCTCCTGCGGCCTGGGAGGTTTGACAGGCAGATTGAAGTTTACAATCCCGACGTTGTGGGACGCGAGCAAATCCTTAAAGTGCATATCCGCAACGTTAAACTGGCGAAGAATCTTAATCTCAAAACGGTAGCCAGGGGTACGCCTGGCTTTTCGGGTGCCGATTTAGCTAATCTTGTCAACGAGGCTGCTCTCCTGGCGGCGCGTCGGAACAAAGAAAAGGTCTATATGAAGGAATTTGAGGAGGCAAGAGAAAGGATAATTGCGGGCCCTGAGAGGAAAAGCGGGGTAATATCCGATTATGAGAAGAACATAGTTGCTTTCCATGAATCGGGGCATGCTCTGCTTGCCTATCTCATTCCAGAAGCTGACCCTCTGCACAAGGTTTCCATCATCCCGAGAGGGGGAAGAGCCCTCGGCTACACTCTGCAGATACCTATGGAGGACAGATACCTGACAACGAAAAAGGAATTGCTCGGGCGGATGACCGTTTTTCTTGGGGGGCGCGTAGCGGAGACGCTGGTTTTCAAGGAAGAGACCACGGGAGCTCAAAATGACCTGGAAATGGTGTCGCGGGTTGCCCGCAAGATGGTCTGTGAATTTGGAATGAGTGAGGTTCTGGGACCCTTGACCTACAGGGAGAATCCCGAGCAGGTTTTCCTGGGACGGGATATTACTAAAGAGAAAACCTACAGTGAGAAGGTGGCTGTTGATATCGATAAGGAAGTGCGTTTGATTGTCCAGCAGTGTTATGACAAGGCATTGTCAATCCTTAGAGAGAACAGAGCAAAACTGGATAAGCTGGCAGTTGCATTGAAGGAGAAAGAAGTTCTTGATGCCAGGGAAGTGGAGAAGGTGCTGGGAAATGGACAGAAAAAAGATAAAGAAGGCAGTAAGAATGATTCTGGAGGCGATAGGGGAGAACCCGGATCGCCCCGGACTGGAAGCGACTCCTGATAGAATAGCTTCTATGTACGAAGAGCTCTTCAGCGGGTTGTCAAGAGAACCCGGTCAAGAGTTGAAGAAGGTGCTCGGGGAGGACCACCGGGAGATGGTTCTTGTCAAGAGTATCCCGCTCTTTTCCATTTGTGAGCATCACCTTCTTCCGTTTTTTGGCAAAGCGCACGTTGCTTATATTCCCAAGAATAAGCGGGTTACGGGGCTTAGCAAGCTCGTGCGGGTGGTGGATATTTTGAGCAGGCGGCCTCAGCTTCAGGAACGGCTCACCACGCAGATTGCTGAGACAATTGCACGGGTTTTGCAGCCGCGGGGTGTTCTCGTGGTAGTTGAAGCTGAACATATGTGCATAACAGCAAGAGGCGTTCGAAAGCCGGGTGCCATAACCGTGACCTCGGCGGTGCGCGGAATCTTCCGGACAAATGAATCCACCAGGGCTGAGGTCATGGCCCTTATCCGGAAATAGCAAAAGGGGTCAAGTCTTGCATTTGAGCATTTCTCTTGCTGACATAGTTTCGTTACAGATCTTCTGCAATAGGTAGGGATACAACGGAGTTTTTCTTTAGCGATTCAATGGATTTGGTCTCAAGGCCTTCCACTCATCGGGAGTTTAGAAAATTGCCAGGTGCTAAAATGCAAGACTTGACCCCCCTTCTTGTACTGAAGCCGGGGGGGGGAACCGTTATTTGCGGTATTCTCAATCTGACTCCGGATTCTTTCTCCGACGGCGGGTTGTATTTGGATAAGCGAAGTGCAGTTGACAGAGCGCGGGAGATGGTGGATGAAGGAGCAGATATGCTCGATGTGGGAGGAGAATCGAGCCGGCCGGGAGTTTCTCCCGTATCGGTGGATGAGGAGCGTAGGAGAGTTATGCCTGTTCTGGAAGAGATTGCCGGCAAGATTGGCATTCCCGTATCCATTGATACATGTAAATCGGAGATAGCGAGGGAAGCTCTTGAAGCGGGAGCTGACATAGTCAATGACATAACTGCCCTTGACGGGGATCCTGATATGGGAAGTGTGGCGGCTGAGAGCGGAGCGGGGATTGTTCTGATGCATATGCAGGGCAAGCCGCGCACGATGCAGGAAAATCCGCAGTATGGGGATGTTGTGTCAGACGTCATCGGGTTTCTAAGCGGAGTTGTTGAGAAAGCAGTATCGGCTGGAGTAAGCAGAGAAAGAATAATTGTGGATCCGGGCATAGGTTTTGGGAAAAAGACAGAACATAACCTGGAGATAATCAAAAGACTTTCGGAGTTTAAAGCTCTGGGGCAGCCAATCCTCATAGGAGTATCACGCAAGTCGGTTATTGGTAATGTTCTCAATCTGCCGGTGGATGAGCGTCTGGAAGGAACAGCCGCTCTGGTTGCATGTGCCATTTGGAATGGTGCGGACGTGGTGCGGGTGCATGATGTCAGATACATGCGGCGGGTAGCACGTATGGTAGACGCAGTCAAGAAGGGAATATCCTGGAGCGAGGAATCTTAAAAAGTTTACCGCCGGTAAAAGCTTTGGGAGGGATGAAAATGCTAAAACTCGGGGTTAATATTGACCATGTAGCAACTGTCCGCCAGGCACGCCGCACGTTTGAGCCGGATCCGGTGAGGGCGGCTATGATTTGTGAGCTGGCAGGCGCTGATGGGATAGTTGCCCACCTGCGTGAGGACAGAAGGCATATGCAGGACAGAGACCTGGAGCTGATAAAGAGCACTCTCAACATAAAGTTGAATCTTGAGATGGCGGCTATTGGGGAGATGGTGGGGAAAGCTCTCAGTCTTTTGCCTGACCAGGTTACTCTGGTTCCGGAGAAGCGGGAAGAATTGACCACTGAGGGCGGATTGAAGGTGCAGGGGAAGGAGAAGGAGTTATCTAGGGTCGTGGACGAATTGCAGGGGAGAGGAGTGACGGTGAGCCTTTTTGTCGACCCGGTGGAGGATGAAATCAGGGCGTCTCTGGAAACGGGCGCCAGATCGGTTGAGCTTCATACGGGAGGATATGCGGAGAGTTTTCTCAAAGGCGAGTTTAAAGGGGAACTGGAGAGGTTGGTTAACGCAGTTGGAGTTGCGAAGAAACTGGGGTTTGCGGTCCACGCAGGGCACGGTCTTACCTATCAAAATGCCGGTTATGTAGCGGAAATCGCCGGTATTGAAGAATTGAACATCGGGCATACTATTATTGCCAGGGCAGTTTTCCTGGGGCTTGAGCGGGCAGTCAAGGATATGATTGCCCTGATTGGGAAATGAGAGTGTAGAGATAAGATGCGGATTGTTGGAATTGGTGTGGATCTCGTGGAGGTTGCGCGCGTAGAAGCGGCAATTGAGAAATGGGGAGAGCGTTTTGTGAAACGCGTTTTTACTCCTGCCGAGGTAGAATATTGTAGGATGCATGCCTCCTGCGGGATTCATTACGCCGCTCGTTTTGCCGCAAAGGAGGCTGTCAGGAAAGCAACGGGCGAAAACCTTAAATGGACCGATGTGGAAATCACGAACGAAGTCCAGGGAAAACCGGTAGTACGGTTGTCAGGCAGGAACTTGACCGGAGAAGGGACGGAAAACACAGAAATCCTATTGAGTATATCACATACGGATGAGTATGCCGTTGCGTATGTAGTGGTTCAGACTACAGAGAACAGGCTTTAGGTCCACTGTTAAAATACTTGATATATATATGTTGTTATGTTAGTACTACCACTTTCGCTGTAATAGAGCGGCTTGAGCTTGAAAATGCACTCAGTTTTGATAAACATTTCCAGCAGTATGGAATAGTTACTATTTAATAGCACATTTTGCCTTTGTGCCCCAAAAGCGAAATTCTCTTAATTGAGATTAATACGGATGTTACACCGATTAACTTTACCTCTGGGGTACCCTCAAATCTACATTTCTCAGGCTCCAAGACAATCTTCTAACGTGCCATTTGACCACACTTTTAGCAAAAAACTTGCTTCCCCACCGCTTTCGTGTTTTAATACTTATAGGGGGTATATTTATGAAAGTTGTAACTGCAGGAGAGATGAAGGAAATTGACAGGAAAGCAATGAAGGATTTTTGCATTCCCGGACTGGTGCTTATGGAAAATGCGGGAATGGCGGTGGCTCGAAAAGTGGAAGAAATGCTAAAAGGGATTGCTAATCCCCGTGTTGTTGTAGTCTCGGGTAAGGGGAATAACGGCGGGGATGGCTGTGTCGCCGCGCGGCAATTGAAGAAGTCGGGCATAGAAACAACAGTCCTTCTTCTCGGCAGAAAGAGAGACGTAAAGGGTGATGCGCGGGTTAATCTCAGCATTGTTAGTAAGCTCTTGCCGGTTGTTGAGGTGTCAAGCCAGGAGTTAAAAAAACTGAAGGCTGAGCTCGAATCATGTGACCTTGTAGTTGATGCTATTGTCGGAACGGGAGCGAATGACCGTATGAAAGGATTGGTTGCGAGTGCGATTACCGCGGTCGGGGAATGCAATAAGCCTGTTGTGTGTATTGACATTCCATCAGGGCTTGATGCTGGTAATGGGCTGCCTCTTGGTGTATGTGTCAGGGGGACGGAGACGGTTACCCTCGGTCTTCCCAAAGCAGGACTGCTTCTGTATCCCGGCGCCTGTTTTGCGGGCAAGCTCACGGTGGCTGATATTGGCTTGCCGGACAAGCTTCTCGAAGACAAGAATCTATCTCTTCATCTGCTTCAGAATAAGGAGATTGCTTCGATTCTGCCTCAAAGACCTCCAGATGCGCACAAAGGGTCGATGGGACGAGTTCTTGTGTTAGCGGGTTCCTGTGGATATACGGGTGCCGCGGTGCTGACCAGCATGGGAGCTCTGCGCTCAGGATGCGGACTGGTTACGCTTGGCGTTCCAAGAAGCTTGAACACGATCTTTGAAATTAAGTTGACGGAGGTTATAACCAAGCCGCTGCTTGAGACGGAGGCAGGGACGCTCGGGCTTGAAGCAGAGGGAGAAATCATTGATATGGTTAAGCAGGCGGATGCTCTGGCTGTGGGACCGGGACTGGCAAGACATCCTGAGACGCAGGCTCTGGTGCGGAAGTTGATGATGACGGTAGAGAAGCCGATGGTGATTGACGCGGATGCGCTTAATATACTTGAGGGAGATATCTCCCTGCTGGGAAGGAGACAAGCTCCTACGGTAATAACGCCGCACCCCGGCGAGATGAGCAGACTTCTTGGGATTCCGGCTTCGAAAGTGCAGGCGAAGCGTGTCAGTCTTAGCAGGGAGACAGCTGTCAAACAGGGGATAGTCGTTGTGCTGAAAGGTGCAAGGACGGTTATCGCCGGGTCTGACGGTAATGTGTTCATCAATCCTACCGGCAATTCGGGTATGGCCAGTGCAGGGATGGGAGATGTTCTGACCGGAATCATTGCCAGCCTTGTCAGCCAGGGGATAGAGTGTCTTGAAGCGGCAAAAGCCGGAGTTTTTCTGCATGGTCTTGCCGGCGACATTGCGGCTGATGTGAAGGGGAAGGAAGCCATGATAGCCGGCGACCTTTTGGATTCTCTCTCTGAAGTTTTTTTGAAAATAGGTACAGGGTAGCAGAGGCACAAAGTAAAAAAGCAGCCATCAAGCTGCCAGACGTAGTTGCAGACTTGCCCGCCAGTGCTTGGTGGAGGGGCTTGCT
>JAUVJM010000034.1 GCA_030596585.1 bacterium | reverse complement strand
GGGAGATTAGCGTGGAGACTATTGAAGGGTTGAAAAGAACATATTTTTGCGGTGAGTTGAGAAAGAAGAATTGCGGTAAAGAAGTTACCCTGATGGGTTGGGTGAATACGAGGCGTGACCACGGGGGATTGATTTTCATAGACCTTCGGGACAGGACGGGCACAGCGCAGGTGACTTTCAATTCCGAATCTGATAAGGCACTTCATGAGAAAGCAGAGCAGCTCAGAAGCGAATATGTTGCTGCAGTGAGAGGGAAAGTGGTTGAGAGACCTGAGGGAACCGTAAACAAAGCTATTCCCACCGGCGAAGTTGAAGTCGAAGTGCTGGAACTCAGAATCCTGAATGTTTCGCTGACGCCGCCGTTTGAAATTAACGGTGTTCTTCCCGGAGAGGACGTCAGGTTGAAATACAGGTACATTGACCTGAGACGTCCTGATATGCTTGGGAATCTTAGTCTCAGGCACAAGGTGGCAAAGTCCGCGAGAGACTTTCTTGACGGGGAAGGCTTTCTGGAGATTGAGACTCCTTTCCTGACCAAAAGCACACCTGAGGGAGCGCGTGATTACCTTGTGCCGAGCAGAGTCAATCCCGGAGCTTTCTACGCACTGCCGCAGTCGCCCCAGCTTTTCAAACAGATGCTGATGGTGGCGGGAGTTGACAGGTATTTCCAGATTGTAAAATGCTTCAGGGATGAAGATTTGAGAGCCGACAGGCAGCCGGAGCATACCCAGATTGATATGGAGATGTCTTTTGTATCCGCTGAAGATATTCATATACTGATAGAGCAGATGATGAAACGTGTGTTCAAAGAAGGTCTGGGGGTTGATATCGGGATTCCATTCGAACATATAAGCTTTCGGGAGTCAATGGCGCGTTTTGGTACCGATAAGCCTGATTTAAGATTCGGGATGGAACTATGCGATGTTTCTGGTATTGCGAAAGATTGCGGGTTCAGGGTATTCAGCGAGGCGGTTAAATCCGGCGGGGTCGTAAAAGGAATAAGGGTCGAGGGCGGTGCGGAACTCTCAAACAGTTCAATAGAAACTTACACTGATTTTGCCCGTTCCTGCGGCGCAAAGGGATTGGCGTGGCTCAAAGTTGTCGCGGACAAGATTGAATCGCCAATTGCCAAGTTCTTTCAGGAAAAGACATTGGCTGAAATCAAAGCCCGCATGTCGGCTAATGCCGGCGACCTGCTTCTCTTTGTCGCTGATTCCGACAAAATTGCAGCTTCCTGTCTGGGGAAACTGCGTCTTGAACTTGCCAAAAAACTCGATGTGGTTAAGAATGATGAATTCCGCTTCGTCTGGGTGGATGACTTCCCATTGTTTGAGTTTAACGAAGAAGAAAAACGGTTTCAAGCCGCTCATCATCCCTTCTGTATGCCGAACGAAGAGGACATTGGTTTGCTTGAAACTGCTCCTGAGAAGGTTAGAGCTAACACTTATGACCTTGTTTTGAACGGGGAAGAGCTCGGGACGGGTAGTATCAGAATCCATGTTTCGGACATTCAGCGCAGGGTTTTCAGGGTGCTGGGGCTCTCGGATGAGGAGGTGCAGGAGAAATTCGGATTCTTTCTGGAGGCATTCAAATATGGGGCGCCTCCGCACGGAGGAATAGGGATCGGATTGGACAGGCTCGTTATGTTGATGGCGGGACAGGAGACAATCAGGGACGTTATCGCTTTTCCCAAAACCCAGAGAGCTTTATGTCTTCTCACGGGAAGCCCCTCTGCTGTTGATGAGAAGCAGTTGAAGGAACTGCATATAAGAACCAGTCGATAGTAAAAAAACAATAAACTATACCCTAATTCGTGATGATAAGAATTGACATAAAAGATATGCAGTCTAAAGTGAAAGTGGATCGAAGAGCTATCCGGAGAATTGTCAGGGAGACGCTTAAGAGAGAAGGCAGGAGCGGAGAGGTGAGTCTTGTCATTGCAGATGATGCACACATCAGGGAACTGAACAGGAAGTACCGTTCGGTTGATAAACCGACTGATGTTCTTGCTTTCCCGATGGATGACAGTGAAATCCTCGGTGATATTGTGATTTCGGTTGACAGGGCGGAGGAACAGGCGCTTGCTTACCGGCAGAGCTTCGAGCAGGAAATGGCGAGGCTTCTTGTCCACGGTGTACTGCACCTTCTTGGTTATGCTGACGGTGATCGCCGGCAGAAGAAAAAGATGCATGAAAGACAAGAGCAAATTCTAAGAGAAAGTTCAGTAAACCACGTTTATTCTTCGAGTAAGCAAAAGCGCATCGAGAAGATAGTTCTCGACAAGCTCGAACAATAATCCTTTACGGGGTTCACTGAACTTATACAATTCTAAAGGAGGTTTTATCTTGCAGTTAGATTTTGTGTTTGAGTGGATGGGGCTGGTTGTCTTGCTGTTTTTGTCGGGGTTTTTCTCCGCCTCAGAAACTGCCTTGACCTCGCTTGGGAAGTTGAGGATCAAGACACTGCTTGAGAGGGAAGGGGATAGAGCCAAAGACATCAGTCTTTGGGTGAAAGATCCGAACCGTTTTCTGGCAACTATCCTTGTCGGAAACAATGTGGTGAATATCGGAGCCTCGGTTCTGGCGGCTTTTCTCGCGGTGCGTATCGTGGGAGACAAGCTGACTGCCGGGATTGCTTGGAGCGTTACGGCGGTGATGACTTTCCTGATTCTAATCTTTGGCGAGCTTGTTCCAAAGACTTTCGCCAGGGAGAATGCCGAGAAGATTTCTCTCAAGGTAATCGGTTTTCTGCGGGTGTTATCAGGCATTTTGGCGCCTTTTATCAAAGTGTTTTTGTCTATCTCGCGCGCGGTGATTAGAATCCTTGGAGGCTCTTTAGCAAAACCGGATCCCTTCATGACGGAGGATGAAATCAAAATGCTCATCGGACTCGGGGAAGAGGAAGGAGTTCTTGAAGAAGGCGAAAGGGAGATGCTGGAGAGCATCTTTGAGTTTGGTGACACGAAAGTTCAGGAAGTTATGGTTCCGAGAACGGAAATGATCTGCATTAGAGTCAGCGCGAAGTTGAATGATATATTGTCGCTTCTTGTAGGAGCGGGATACTCTCGGATACCCGTCTATGAGGGGACGATTGATAATATTACAGGACTTCTGTACGCAAAAGATCTGCTGAAATTCTGGGGCGACCATGGAGAAAAGGAACTGGTTTTGAAGGATTTCATGCGTCAACCCTATTTCGTCCCCGAGGCGAAGAAAGTCAATGAGCTTCTTCGTGAATTTCAGCGTAACAGGAGCCATATGGCTGTCGTAGTTGATGAATACGGGGGGACGGCGGGGCTCGTAACGATGGAGGATTTGATTGAGGAAATTGTGGGTGAGATAGAAGATGAGCATGACAGAGAAGGCGAGAAGATTGAGCATCTTGAAGGCGGAGAGGCGCTTGTAGATGCGAGAATTGATATAGGAGAACTCAATGAGGAATTAGGAGTTTCCTTTCCGGAACAGGAAGGAGTGGAGACTTTAGCAGGCTTCATCATTTCTCTTTTGGGGCGTGTTCCGCCTGTTGGAGAAATCATTGAACATGAGGGGTTGAAAATTCGTGTAGTCGAGGCAACGAAGCGGCGCGTTGGGAAAGTCAAGATTAGCGGTATGAAAAGGCTGCAGGGAAATAGCGAGGGTGTAAATGAATCAGATGCTTGATGAACTCAGAAGGGACTTTATCGCCGGCATTCTGGTAGTGCTTCCCCTGCTGATGACCGTGTTCGTGTTGTGGTGGGTATTTGCGAGGTTCATCAGTCCACTTGTGGAGAAGGTGGTAAGGCCCATGGTGCTGTTCATGGTTCCGTATCGGGTTGAGCAGGCACTGGGGTTGGAAGCGAGGCTGGGGTGGGATATTCTTGGGGGAATTGTTCTTGTTGTGTTTATTCTCTTTCTGGGACTTATTGCCAGGAACCTCGTCGGCCGCAGGCTCATCAGAGCGGGGGAGAGAATCCTGGCAGGGATTCCTATTGTCAGCAAGATATATACCGGCTCCCAGCAGATAGGGCAGGCTTTTCTCGGTGAGAAGCGGACGGGCTTCAACAGGGTGATATTGTTTGAGTATCCGAGACCCGGTTTGTACACGTTCGGGCTTGTTTCGGGCGAGGCGAGGGGCGAAGTGCAGGAGAAGACCGTGGGGAAAGTCCTCAACGTTTTTGTTCCGACCACGCCGAACCCGACCTCCGGGCTTCTGATTCTTGTTCCCGAGAATGACACGATTCCGATTGACATGAGCGTTCCGGAGGCGTTGAAATTGTTGATTTCAGGCGGAGCGGTCACACCCGAAAAGCAGTGATCAGTGGACAGTAGTTAGTACTCTATAACTGAACACTAAACACTGAACACTGTATTTAAAAATGGCTGAGAGCAGAGTGGACAAACTAAGAGAATATCTGGACAGGGGCGATACATCCGGCTTGAAAGAGTTTCTCCGGAAATTGCATCCGGTTGACATTTCCGAAACCTTTCAGTATCTGGAATTCGAAGAGAGGCTGTCAATCATTAAACTCCTTGACTTCGAGATGGCAGGCTCGGTGCTCAGCGAGCTTGATTTGGGTGAGAGCAATGAACTTCTCTCTTCCCTTGAGCCGCAGTTCCTATCCGATATCATGGAGGCTATTCCTTCTAATGAGGCGGCGGACCTTCTTGGCGAAATGCCCGAGGAGGAGGCTGAAAAAACTTTGAGTCTTATGGAGAAGGAGGAAGCTGAGGATGTTGAGAGACTGCTGAAATATCCTGCCGAAACGGCTGGCGGCATAATGACTCCCGAATTCCTTTCCATCGGGAGTGAGACGACAGCGGATGAGGCAATTGCGGTGTTAAGGAGTGCAAAAGACATTGAGATGATATCGTACGTGTATGTTGTTAACGAGGGTGGGCATCTTACAGGAGTTGTTTCGCTGAGAAAGCTCATCGTATCCGAAGGCAAGTGCCGGCTGAAAGAAATCATGGACAGGAATGTCATAAGCGCAAGAACCGATGTGGATCAGGAAGAAGTTGCGAGATTGGTCCGCAGGTATGATTTGCGCACTTTGCCGATCGTTGATGAGAAGGGCGTTCTTGTGGGCAGGGTAACTGTAGACGATGTTATGGACGTAATTGAAGAAGAGGCTACCGAAGATATTTACAGGATGGCGGGAACGGATGATGAAGAGCTTTCGCGCAAATCCGTTCTGAACGTTGCCAGATTGAGGCTGCCGTGGCTTCTTACTTCTCTTGTCGGCGGCATGATTTCGGCTGCCATTATGAGGAGTTTTAACGTTACTCTGGAAAATGTGGTTGCGCTTGTCTTTTTCGTTCCGGTGATAATGGGTATGGGCGGGAATATCGGCATGCAGTCATCCACGATCGTGGTGAGGGGGCTTGCAACGGGAAGAATCGAACTGGGGCACGTTTGGGGAGTACTGTTCAGGGAAATTCGCACCGGTGCTTTGATGGGGCTGATTTGCGGTGCGGTCGTTGGTATTGTAGTGCGGGTTTTGCAGGGGGAGGTTATGCTTGGATTTGTAGTAGCTGCTTCGATGTTTGCCGCAATTACGGTGGCGGCAACAATAGGGGTGCTCATGCCTATGGGTCTGAAGACTTTGAAGATTGACCCTGCTATAGCCAGCGGTCCTTTTGTGACGACAGCCAACGACATAACGGGTCTTCTGATTTACTTTTTCCTTGCTACGAGTTTTGCAACTTATCTGAGATAAGACAGTGATCAGTAGATAGTGAACAGTGATTAGTACATGGAATTGTGAGTACTGACCACTGACTGCTGACCACTAACCACTGATTGTAATGGGTATCGAAAAAACCGGGGCGATTGTTCTGAACACCAGAGATTGGAAGGAAACGAGCAAAATTGTTACGTTTTATACATCTTCCCGTGGGAAAATTACGGCGGTTGCAAAAGGTGCAAGGAGGAAGACAAGTCCTTTCAGGGGATGTCTTGAGGTTTTCACACACTTGAGTCTTGTGTATTATGACAGGAGAGACAGAGATATTCAAATTGTCAGTCAATGCAGTGAGGAGGAGTCCTTTCAGGATATTCGCGAGGATCTCGTGAAAACGTGTTATGCGGCGTATTTCGTTCAGTTGGTTGATGAGATGGTTGGGAAAGACGAGCCGGGCGAGGAATTGTTCAGACTTTTGCTTGCAGTTCTGTACCGATTGAGGGATAATGGTGATTTTGACATAGTGGCGCGATTTCTTGAGCTGCACCTTTTGAGGGTTTTGGGGTATAGTCCTTTGCTCAAGAGCTGTGTAGTTTGTCAGAAGAGTGCGGCATCGTCCCGGGGGGAGCTCGAGTTTTCGGCTTCTTCCGGAGGAGTAATCTGCAGGGGATGCGCCGCGGGCGTCAGTGATTCGATGAATATATCCGGTGGTGTGTATTCGGCATTAGTGCACCTGCAGAAAGTTGATATCGGGAAACTCTCCCGTCTGAAGCTTTCGCGTGCTATATCAGAGGAATTGAAGACCGCGATGCATTATTACCTCGGGTATCTTCTCGGAAAACGGCTGAAGTCGCAGGAGTTTCTGGAGGAAGTCATTAAAGACAGTGTTCAGTGTTCAGTTGTCAGTGGCCGGTAGAATATGCTGTTCACTGATTACTACGCTGGGCTGAACACTATCAAATGTCACTCTGAACGAAGTGAAAAGTCTAAGGTCTAATGGCAATGAGGGTTATCTTATGGCTAATGACATAATGGAGAAAATCGTATCGCTTTGCAAACGCCGCGGGTATGTTTATCCCTCCAGCGAGATATACGGGGGTATCAATAGCTGCTGGGATTACGGTCCGCTCGGCGCTGAGCTCAAAAACAACATAAGGCGGTTCTGGTGGAAATCAATGACCTATTTCAGGGATGACATAGAAGGGCTGGACGCAAGTATTATTATGCATCCGCGCGTCTGGGAAGCGTCAGGTCACGTTGATGGGTTCACCGACGCCATGGTTGATTGCAGGAAATGCAAGCTCCGTTTCCGCGTAGATGAGGTGAGTGGGAAATCGTGTCCCGATTGCGGAGGTGAACTGACGGAAGCAAGGCTTTTCAATCTCATGTTCAGGACTCACATCGGCCCGGTTGAAGACGATGCGAGTATTGCATATCTTCGGCCGGAAACTGCTCAGGGAATATACGTGAATTTCCTGAATGTGCTCAATACTTCCAGAAGAAAAGTGCCCTTCGGGATTGCCCAGATTGGTAAAGCTTTCCGGAATGAAGTCACTCCCGGAAATTTCATTTTCAGGATGAGGGAATTCGAACAGATGGAGATGCAGTACTTTGTCAAGCCGGAGACTGCACAGGAGTGGCTTGAAACGTGGAGAAAAGAACGAATGCAGTGGTACGTCAAGCTGGGAATCAAAGCTGAGAAACTGCGTTTTCACGAGCACACTGAAGATGAGTTACCTCACTATGCAAGCAGGGCTTTTGACATACAGTATGAGTTTCCTTTTGGGTGGAAGGAACTCGAGGGAATCCATAACCGGACGGATTACGACCTGAAAAATCACAGCAAATCTTCGGGTAAAGACCTCGAATATTTCGATGATTCCACGGGTGAGAGATTTATTCCCTATATTGTCGAAACTTCTGCCGGCGTTGACCGGACGCTCCTGACTTGTCTCGTTGATGCTTTTGAGGAAGAGGAGAATAGGGTGGTTCTGCGCCTGTCGCCGGAGATTGCTCCTGTTAAAGTTGGGATTTTCCCTCTTGTGAAGAGGGATGGCATGCCGGAGATTGCGAAAAAGATAGCGGCGCAGCTGCGGAGACATATGAAGGTCTTCTACGATGAGGGAGGCTCTGTCGGACGCCGGTACAGGCGGCAGGATGAGGTCGGGACGCCCTTTTGCGTTACGGTTGATGCCCAGACTATTGAGGATGATACGGTAACCCTGCGTAACAGAGATGACATGAAACAGGTACGGTTAAAGGTTTCGGAACTTCCGGGGAGACTTGGGGAATTGATGCAAGGGGAAGAGAACACTCAGTGAGCGCCGTGTCATTCTGAGCACATTCGTTTCACTCAGTATAAACTCCGCGAAGAATCTCTATAGATTCTTCGTTGCTTTGCTTCTCAGAATGACAGGTGCGGATGTAGTTCACTAGTATTTAACAGTTCACTAATCGCTGTATTTATGGAGGAATTGTTGTTATGAACAAGATGATTTATCTGTTTGGCGGTGGGAATGCGGAAGGCAACGCGGGAATGAAAAACCTCCTTGGAGGGAAGGGTGCAAACCTGGCGGAGATGGCTGGCTTGGGCATAGACGTTCCGGCTGGTTTTACCATCTCGACGGAGGTTTGCACAGCGTATTATGAGAATAATGGGCAGTATCCCGAAGGTCTTCACGAAGAAGCAGCGGCAAATATGAAGAAGGTTGAAGAAGTTATGGGTGCTAAGTTCGGAGACATGGATAATCCATTGCTCGTATCAGTCCGTTCCGGAGCGAGAATATCTATGCCGGGCATGATGGATACTGTTCTGAATATAGGACTTAATGACGAGACTCTTAAGGGTTTCATTGCCGGAATAGGCAATGAGAGAACGGGTTACGACAGCTACCGGCGTTTTGTGCAGATGTACGGCAATGTGGTTCTCGACGTAGATGGTCATGTTTTCGAGTCCCTGATTGATAAGAAGAAAGAAGCAAGAGGAGTCAGTAACGATACGGAATTGACCTCTTCCGATATGAAGGAGCTTGTAAAAGAGTTCAAAGCGGTTATCGGGGAGAAGACAGGTAAACCTTTTCCCGAAAAGCCTGAAGACCAGCTCTGGGGTGCGATTAGCGCCGTGTTCAGTTCGTGGGAAACGCCGCGCGCCGTTTCATACAGGAAGATTAACAGCATTCCCGGTCATTGGGGAACTGCGGTGAACGTTCAGGCGATGGTTTTCGGTAACATGGGGGAGAGTTCAGGGACAGGAGTTGCTTTCACGCGGAATCCTGCGACGGGAGAAAACGTTTTCTACGGAGAGTACCTGATGAACGCGCAGGGGGAAGATGTCGTGGCAGGAACACGGACTCCCAAGCAAATCAACAAGGCGACCAAGAAAGATGAGTCGGTGCTGTCGCTGGAAGAGGAAATGCCGGACATATACAGGTCTCTTGAGGGCATAAGGAGCAAGCTTGAGAAACACTACAGGGATATGCAGGATATAGAGTTCACTATTCAGGAGGGCAAATTGTGGATGCTGCAGACGCGTACAGGCAAACGCACTGCAGTGGCGGCAATGAGGGCGGCTGTCGAAATGGTTGGAGAAGGACTTATAGCTGAGGCAGAGGCAATACAGCGTATAGAGCCGGAGCAGATAGACCAACTGCTTCACCCGATGTTTGACCCAAAAGCCGAAAAGAAGGTCGTTGCAAAGGGTCTCAACGCTTCGCCCGGTGCGGCGACAGGGAAAGTGGTTTTCAGTGCCGATGAAGCTGATAGACTTGGGCAAAAAGGCGAGAGGGTAATACTTGTAAGGTTGGAGACTTCTCCCGAGGACATACACGGGATGGCTGCTGCGCAGGGGATACTGACCGCGCGCGGCGGAATGACATCGCATGCGGCGGTTGTTGCGCGAGGTATGGGGAAATGCTGTGTGGCAGGATGCAGTGCCATGAACGTTAACTATGGAGCGAAGAAGTTTACCGTGGGAGACCTTGAAGTCAAAAAGGGGGAATACGTTTCACTGGATGGAACTACCGGCGAGGTGATGCTTGGTGAGGTCCCAACGATAGAGTCGGAGATTATGAGAGTTACGCGCGGGGAAATGAAATCCCAGGATTCGGCGCTGTACGACTATTACGAGAAGATTATGGCCTGGGTTGATAAAGTCAGGCGTCTCGGCGTGAGGACCAATGCTGACACTCCGGAGGATGCAGAGCTTGCCCGCCGTTTCGGTGCCGCCGGCATAGGGCTCACAAGGACGGAGCATATGTTCTTCGGCGAAAAGCGCTTGCCTGTTGTCCGGAAGATGATTATGGCATCTACCGAAGAAGAGAGGAAAAAGCCTCTGGAAGAACTTCTTCCGATGCAGAGAGAAGATTTCAAGGGAATCCTGAAGGCAATGGACGGCTTGCCGGTTATTATCAGACTGCTTGACCCGCCGCTTCATGAATTCCTGCCGTCTCATGAGGAATTGCTCGTTGAAATCACGAAGCTTAAGGTCCAGGGCGGTGCCGCGAAGGAGATTGCTGATAAAGAAGTTGTCCTCAACATTATTGAGAAGCTCAGAGAGATGAATCCCATGCTGGGACACAGGGGATGCCGGCTTGGGGTGACTTTCCCCGACGTTTACAGAATGCAGGCAAGAGCCATTTTTGAGGCCGCCGCTGAGCTTGTTCAGGAGGGATATAATCCGATTCCCGAAGTCATGATCCCGCTTGTCGGTCATGTGAATGAGCTGAGACTTACAAAAAAGGATGTGGTAGAAGTTGCAGGGGAAGTGATGAAAGAGAAGGGAGTGGAGTTGAAGTATATGGTGGGGACAATGATAGAGTTACCCAGGGCGGCACTGACGGCTGATGAGATAGCTGAGGAGGCGGAATTTTTTTCCTACGGAACGAATGATCTTACGCAGACGACTTTTGGGTTCAGCCGTGACGATATTGAGGGCAAATTTCTGCCAACTTACATTGAGAAAAAGATATTAAGTGAGAATCCGTTTGCGGTGCTTGACCAGAGAGGTGTGGGAGAGCTTATCCGTATCGGGATAGAGAGAGGCCGCAAGGCGCGGCCTGGTCTTGAAGTTGGTATTTGCGGCGAGCATGGCGGAGAGCCGAGTTCGGTTGAGTTTTGCCACCGAGTTGGAATGGATTACGTGAGCTGTTCTCCGTTCCGCGTGCCGATTGCCAGGCTTTCTGCCGCACAGGCGGTATTGAAGGAGGGGGTTAAGGGTTAAATACCTTATATAGGAATTTCCTTTTGAGAAATAGGGCACAAATTATTTGTCATTCCCGCCCCGCATCAAGTACGGGGTAAACTGCAGCGGGAATCCAGGCTGTAACTATAGGTTCTGGATTCCCCAATCAAGTTGGGGAATGACGAGAATTAATGTTATAAAGTAGTAGGAGAATTTTCTTGATTAGGAAACCGGTTGTTGGGGGTCAGTTCTATCCGGCGTCTGAAAGTCTTCTGAGGAAGGAGATTGAAGGGTACATGGACGAGAATGCAGATAGAACGAAAGCTCTCGGCGCTGTTGTGCCCCATGCAGGGTATGTGTACTCCGGGGAGACGGCAGGAGCAGTCTACAGCCGGTTGATAGTCCCGGAGACGGTTGTCTTGCTGGGCCCCAATCACACGGGACGGGGCGAAGCGTATTCGATTCAGGTTGAAGGTTCATGGAGAACGCCGTTTGGAGATGCGCAAATCAATTCTGTTCTTGCAAAAACAATTCTCGAGGGGTCGAAGTATCTTGTTGAGGACGATAGCGCTCATGAATTTGAGCATTCGATTGAAGTCCAGGTTCCGTTCCTGCAGTATGAACGCAGGGACATCCGGATTGTGCCGGTTGTCTTGTCTGAGGGCGCGCTGGACGTATGCCGGGAGATAGGGAAAGCCATTGCGGATGCAGTTAGTGAGAAGAGTCCGGATACGCTCATCGTTGCCAGTTCCGACATGACGCATTACGAATCTGCGGATGAGGCAAAGGCGAAGGATGAAAAGGCTATTGACGCAATTGTCAATCTTGATGAGGAAGAACTGGTCAGCCGGGTGAGGAAATTCCGCATCTCGATGTGCGGTTATATTCCAACAGCAGTAATGCTGGCGGCATGCAAGAGACGCGGAGCAAGCAGGGCTGAGCTGGTCAAGTATACGAATAGCGGTGAGAAGAGCGGCGATTTTGCACAGGTTGTGGGGTATGCAGGAATCATCGTAGAATGACAATTAAGGTAAATATTCGGTCAACGCGCCGTCATTTCTGGTAGCCGCAGGCTTTAGCCTGCGTTCCGCCGGCGATAAATCTACGCAACCTAAAGGTTGCGGCTACCAAAAACGTAATAATAACCACTGGTTACTGTGTTTCAGGATGAAGATCAAACTTCCGAAAGTGCGAAAACTGTGGAAAATAAATCCCCGCGCGAGAATAAAGCAGAGC
>JAUVJM010000145.1 GCA_030596585.1 bacterium | reverse complement strand
TTTATGCCCGCGCCGCCCCTGATAAAGTTGTAGACCATCTGCGGTGTCACTTCCCGGGGGAACGCACTCACGCCCTCCTCAACAACTCCGTGGTCTCCCGCCATGACGAATATGACCTTGTCCCCGGTTGGCGGATTCTTCTTTTTCGTAATTCCCACTGCCTGTTTGGCGAGTTCCTCCAGCCTGCCCAGACTTCCCGGGGGCTTGGTTAGGCTATCAAGTCTTTTTTGAGTTTCCTCCGCAAGTAAAAAGTCTATTTTCTCAATTGTATCTATCGTGTTTTTCAGTTTATCCATCGCTGTTCCCTTCTTTGACTACTCACGTAGTCAGGCTGAAGCTGTTTAGGCTGTAGGCTGTTAGGCTGAACCAAAACCCCGTCGCCTTTGTTTTCCTAACAGCCTATCTACCTTCAGCCTATCCACCTGAGCAGTTACAATCCTGAATTCTTAATCTTAATAGGTATGCCCGATTGCATAAGAATCACTTCGCCGGCTTTTTCTGCCGCCATTTGATTCGCAAAGCCAATCAAATCCCGAAATCTTCTCGCCAGCGGATTCTCGGGAACAATGCCGCTTCCCACTTCGTTTGACACCAGAATTGTAGTAAGCCCGGCTTCCTGAATGGTGCCAACGAGTTTTTCGAGCACTTTTTCTATTTCTCTATCTTCCAGATCCTCTGCCAGAAGATTTGAAATCAACAATCCCAAACAGTCAATCAGAACCACTTCATATTTGTCCTTCAGCTCGGGCAGGATAGAACTGATGTCCCTGGGTTCTTCAATCAATTTCCAGTGTGACGGTCTTGCGAGTTTGTGCAGTCTTATCCTTTCCTCCATCTCTCTGTCGCAGGGGGTGGCTGTGGCGATAAAGACCGTTTCCCCGCCGGCTTTCTTTGCCATCTCGACAGCATAGCGGCTCTTGCCGCTTCTTGCCCCGCCAACGATGAGAATGAATTTTTTCACAGGGACAAAAAAATCCCTAAAACCTGCTGAGTTTTAAGGATTGCCTCATAATTCATTTTATCCTTCCTCGAGGACAGCACGCCAGCGAACTTTCTCGCATGCTAAGCTGCCGCGGCATGCGTGCCTTTACCATACAGGCAGGTTTTCTGACTTTCCCGCCCTTCCGGCAGCCTTCCCATCCCGGGGTTCCGGAACAGTGGCTTCCTGTCTGCCAGGAGGGTTCCTTTTTCTCATTTGGAAAAAGGCGGGATTACAGCAGCGGGACTGTACCCGATTTCCACGAGTTTCCCTGTGGGCTTTCGCAAGCCCATACCTGTATGGGACCCATATCAAGATACAATTACGAATTACGAAAAGATTGAAATTCCGATGCTTTTAACTACTGCCAAATTCTACATCGGCACGGAGAAACGCGTCAAGAGAAAAAAATCTAAAAAAAATCTGCAAATTTCTTGACACGATGCTGGTTTGTATATATTATGAATGCCGGACGCGGGGTGGAGCAGCCTGGTAGCTCGTCGGGCTCATAACCCGGAGGTCGTCGGTTCAAATCCGACCCCCGCCACCAATCTGGTTCCCCGCACCTTCTCCTCAAACAGTTGCTCCCCGTTTTTTGAGAATTCGGGGGATGACAATTGATGATAAGTAACCATCAAGCTTGCCACGAAAGCCTTCGAGGCGAAAGATCACGCATACCTGAAGGTTGCGACTACCAGGTAGCCGCAGGCTTTAGCCTGCGTTAACTGGTGAGAGATTTCGGTGAGACAATAGCAGGAAGCCGAGTGAGGATTGGATATTGAATGAGGACATTCTTCAGGAGATTGTCAGGCGAAAGAGAATCAAGGTAAACGGGCTGAAGGCAAGGTTTCCTCTGGACTCACTAAAAGAACGTGTATCTGACATATCTCAGGTCGGGAAGGATTTTATCGGAGCGATTTCCAAATCAGGGGAAATAGCTCTTATAGCAGAGATAAAGAAAGCTTCTCCTTCGGCGGGGCTTCTGAGGGAAGATTTCAATCCCGCTGCAATTGCCTGGGAGTATGAGAGGGCAGGGGTAAATGCGATATCCGTTCTTACCGAGGAGGATTTTTTTCAAGGGTCGACGGATGTCCTCTCGAAAGTGAGAGATGTTACCTCCAAACCCATTCTGGCAAAGGATTTCTTTATTGACGAATATCAGATTTACGAAGCCAAGCTGTGCGGGGCTGACTGTATCCTTCTTATTGCAGGACTTCTGAGGAAAGATATGCTGGCCCGGTTTATGAGGACTGCAAAGGAACTTGGGCTTGCTTCTCTTGTAGAGGTTCACGATGAGGGCGAGTTGGAAAAGGCAGTAAGTTCCGGGGCTGAGATTATAGGTATAAACAACAGAAATCTTGAGAATTTCGAAGTTGACCTGAAGACGACGGAACGTCTCCGCAAGCTTCTTCCCGATGACAGGGTTACGGTAAGTGAGAGCGGGATTAAGACCAGGGGTGACGTTGAGTATCTCTCTTCGGTTGGGGTGAATGCGATTCTCGTGGGGGAGATACTTATGCGTGCTGAGAATATTCCCGCAAAAATTACAGAACTGATAGGGAAAGTTTAGATGACTAAAATAAAAATCTGTGGATTAACCAACATGGAAGATGCTAAGATATGTGTCACCCTCGGCGTGGATTTCATAGGTTTTGTTTTTGCAGAGAGTCCCCGCCGCATAACGAAGGAAGATGCGAAAGGGATCATATCCGGGCTGCCTCCTGCCGTGAAGAAGGTCGGCGTTTTTGTCAATGAGGCGAGGGATGCAGTTGAAGATACTGCCCG
>JAUVJM010000055.1 GCA_030596585.1 bacterium | reverse complement strand
TACCCTGGTCCCTTAAGGCTTCCTCCGCTTTGACACAAAAATCTTCATCGTACACCAACTGAAGACAGTGCCTCATCATTTCGACAATGTGGACATTGACATCAGGCCGCCTCCGCTTGCATTCTTCTGCGATTTCAACACCAATGAACCCGCAGCCCACAATGCAAATATTATTGGCTTTTTCCACAGAAGCAACTACCTCTTGTAAGTACGGGACATCCTTCTTTACAACATAGATATTCTTCTTATCGACACCTTGTATAGGAGGAACAATTGCATCCGAGCCGGCGGCGATTATCAACCGTTGATATTCAATCTGCTCACCGGACGATATAGCAACTGTCCGTTGATCTCGATCTATACGCTCCACGTTACCCACGAGAGTATCAATCCCGTTTTTGGGCAGAAGATCATCAACCGGCATCAGGTTTTTGTCCGGTGTTCCCACGACGCCAAAAACATAAGGGATCCCGCAAGGGATTGAAACCAATTGCTCCTTCCTTATCACCAGAACACTCTTGCCTGGATAATGCCTCTTGGCTGTAATCCCTGCCGTAAGACCTGCAGCGCTTGCACCAATGACAACAACATCGTACTTTTTCACTTGAGCCCACTCCTTATTTTGTTTTCAACTACATGCGCGATTGTCACTTCCGGTCACGAGTCTCTCGCTCCCTGACAAACAAAAGAGGGAATACAATATCGCTTACACAGCACGGGATCCAAACGGCAAGGAACAGAAAGAAGAAAAGTGCGATGCAGAGAAACCAGCTCAGGTCTCCTCCCGAAGCCATGATGATGTGAAATAGAGATGCCCACGTGCTCAATAAGACGTGTCCGGAATGCGGAATTTTGGTTGCGGGCATGAAATATGCTATCGCAACCCCCATTATTGCCAACGGGTTGATCAACCACCATTTCTCAATGAATCCTATATGAATACTCCTGTTCGGCATACCAAGCAAGACTTCGCCCAAATACGGAATCAGGGAATCGCTCATTGTGGCTATACCCACCGAACCCACGTAACCAATTACAAGAAGCATCCAGAGATTACATTTGCCCTTAATACGCCCGCATTTGTGGAGCTCATACATGGATGCCGTAACAAGCGCACTGAGAACAACGTGGATAGGGTGCAGTGTGTAAAAAATATTCTCGGAGATCCTGGGAGACAGCTTGCGAAAGAATATCAGAATAACTATTCCGGTGATTGCTCCGAAAATAGTGAACGGAGCATGACTTTTTAACTCCCTGTAAATATGTCCGGTTTTGCCTTTCATGGAACACAGTAAACAGTAAAAACCGGTTCTTGTCAAGTTATTCCAATGTTGAACCTGCAATCCGGCGGCAGGGAAAAGGAAGGAGAACCTCCACTCGAGAGATTTACAGGTCAAAAATTTTCCCAGGGTTTAATATATTATGGGGATCAAACAATTTCTTTATTTGTCTCATCATTTCAATTTGCCTTTCCTGGACGAAAAGGTTCAAATACTCTTTTTTTACCAGCCCTATACCATGCTCACCGGAAACAATTCCGTGATACTTTTTCCCCAGCAGGTGTATTTTTCTTCTTATCAGCGGGTATTTCTCCTGCCAGTCCTCTATTTCTGTCCAGCTGCCTTTTTCGCATTTGTATTTCATAATATGGGTATGTACATTGCCATCAGCTGCGTGCCCATATGTCGGCAGCCAGGTTTTGAACTCTTCTTCGACCCTGTGCACATCGGTTACAAAAGCTGCTATCTCTGCTCGAGGGACAGTTACATCCAGGATTTCCAGCATATAATTTTTTAAAGCTTCATACATCTGGCTGCGTATATTCAGCACATTTTCTTGTTTTTGTTTATTATCTGCAACAAATACATCAATAGCATTATTGTCCAGGCATATCTGTCCTATGGTTTCCAATGACTTCATTATTTCTTCTTCACTTGCGGCATCTACAATTATCATCAGATATGCGCTGCCTTCCTGGCACGGCCATTTCTTTTGAAGCAAATCTTCGGTAATCTTTACCGGTCCTTGCTCCATAAACTCAACTGCCACAGGCCGGATCTTATTCTGAATCAGCAGAGGTACTGTTCGAATCGCATCCGTCAAATTATTGTAAGGTACAACCAAGGTATACATCACCTGTGGTGGAACCAAGAGATTCAACACAGCCTTAGTTATAATTCCAAGCGTGCCTTCTGAGCCAACAAGCAGGTGTAATAGACTGTAACCGCTGCTATTTTTCATGAATTTACCACCAATATTCACGATTTCACCATCAGGGAGGACAACTTCAATACCTTTAACAAAGTCTCTGACCACACCATATTTCACCGCCCTTGCCCCACCAGCGTTTGTGGCGATCAGTCCGCCTACAGTTGCTGATTCATCACCTGGATGAGGAGGGAAAAATAACCCTTTCTTTCCTATAGCTTTGTAAAGGTCCACTAAATTTACCCCTGCTTCTAATGTAACCATAAGGTTATCCTGGTCAATATCTATTATTCGATTCATATTATCAAATGACATAACTATCCCGCCATATACAGGCACACAACCACCGCATAATCCGGTTCCGGCACCACGCGGCGTTAGTGGTATTGTTTCTTTGCTGCATAATTTGATCGCTTCTGAAACCTCTTTCTCATTTTTGGGTTTTATCACTATTTCCGGGAGCTTTCTTATTTCTTTTAGTGCCAATTCATCATGCGAATAATCCACCATTTTGTCTCTGTCAGCTATTAGATTTTCTTCTCCAACTATGCAGATCAATTCTTTAATGATTTTTTCATCAATTTTCTTATACATTTTCTCTTAGGGCTTGCGCAAGCCCTTACCCTCGCTAAAACGTTCTTAGTCAGTTGAAGCTTTTCCTATTTATATCAAGAATCATGCGAGAAAGCAAAATAATTACATACCAAAGCCAAAAGAGCACGCAGAATTCCGATGAATAATTGTTTGACATCAAAACTACAATGCGATATGCTCATGCTACGCGAGACCGGATGCTGCTTTCGGATACAATTGCCGGAAGCAGGGCGGCTGCGTCGCAATTCCGGCACAATGCCAGAAAAGAAGCACTTTCGAAGAAACGGAGATTGCACAAGTTATCGACGATAAAAATTATGATGTGCTGGCGTAGCTCAGTTGGCAGAGCAGGGGTTTTGTAAACCTCAGGTCGGGGGTTCAAATCCCTCCGCCAGCTCCATAGAATCAGTAGGTTCTGGGGAGATACTCAAGCGGCCAACGAGGCTTGACTGTAAATCAAGTGCAGAATGCTTCGGAGGTTCGAATCCTCCTCTCCCCACCATAATTAAATTAGGAATTGAGAGTGGAAATGGATTCCCGCCTCCGCGGGAATGACAAGCATAAAACCGAGAAGTTTTTGACATTACCGGAATGGCAGGGAGGAAAGGTTATGTTCCAGGAAATCAGAAAGAGGGATGGAAGAACAGTAAAGTTCGATGCAGAGAAAATCGTCGGCGCAGTCAGGAAAGCAGGAGCGGCAACAAGCGAGTTTGATGAAGAAGCAGCCAAGAAACTGACCATCAGAGTACTGGACCTGGCACAACAGCTGACTACCGGCACTCCAACAGTCGAACAAATACAGGATATCGTTGAAGAGGTTCTGGTATCTTCTCCATACCGCAAAACTGCCAAATCTTATATCCTTTACAGGGACCAGCACGCCCGTATAAGGGAAATCACTGCCAGAGCTGGAATTGACATAGTGGACCAATACCTGGAAAAACTGGACTGGCAGGTCAGCGAGAATAGTAACATGGCTTTTTCGCTCCAGGGATTGAATAACTACATATCGTCCGAGATCAGCAAAACCTATTGGCTGCACAAAATCTATCCGGCTGAGATAAGAAAAGCCCATACAGACGGCGACCTCCACATGCACGATTTGAACATTCTTTCTGTCTACTGTGTTGGGTGGGACTTGCACGACGTGCTGGTAGAAGGATTCAGAGGAGTGCCGGGGAAAGTTGAAAGCAAACCGGCAAGGCATTTCCGCAGTGCCCTGGGGCAGGTAGTAAACTTCTTCTACACCCTCCAGGGTGAAGCGGCGGGGGCACAGGCATTCTCAAATTTCGACACTCTCCTGGCGCCTTTCATAAAATACGATGAATTGAGCTACAAAGAAGTGAAACAGGCACTGCAGGAATTCATCTTCAACATCAACGTGCCGACGAGAGTAGGATTTCAGACACCTTTTACAAACGTTACCATGGATTTGAACGTTCCCAGCTCTTTTGCAAACCAGCCGGTCATCGTAGGCGGCATACCTCAGGAGGAAACCTACGGGGAGTTCCAGAAGGAACTGGACCTGTTTAACAAGGCTTTTCTGGAGGTAATGCTGGAGGGCGATGCCAAAGGGAGAGTGTTTACTTTCCCCATACCCACCTACAACATCACCAAGGACTTTGACTGGGAAAACCCCAATACGGACCTCTTATGGAAGGTAACCGGCAGATACGGAATCCCTTACTTCAGCAATTTCATAAATTCAGACATGAGCCCGGAAGATGCCCGAAGCATGTGCTGCAGGCTTCGCCTGGATACAAGAATCCTTGAGAAAAGAGGCGGAGGACTTTTCGGCGCAAATCCGCTGACCGGCTCCATCGGTGTGGTGACTATCAATATGCCGAGACTCGGGTACTTATCCAAAAATGAAGAGGAATTTATGTCCCGCCTTGAAAAACTGATGATCCTGGCAAAGGAAAGTCTGGAAATCAAGAGAAAGATCCTGGAAAAATTCGCCGAGGGAAACCTTTACCCGTACGCAAAATTCTACCTCAGGAACATCAAGCAGCATCTCGGCGAGTACTGGAAAAATCACTTTTCAACCGTTGGTCTCGTGGGAATGAACGAGGCGTGCCTGAACCTGTACGGAGAAAATATCGCAGGTGAAAAAGGGAACGCTTTCGCCCTGAGAACTCTGGACTTTATGAGAGATAAGCTGGTGGAATTTCAAACCGAGACCGGAAATAACTATAATCTTGAGGCAACTCCCGCAGAAGGAACATCATACCGGTTAGCTAAAAAGGACAAAAAGAAATTCCCCGAGATAATCTGCGCCAACGAAGGACAGAACAACACATCTTTCTATACGAACTCAACCCATCTGCCGGTGAATTTCAGCGACGACATTTTCGAAATCCTGGACTTGCAGGATGATATTCAGACAAAATACACGGGGGGAACCACAATTCATCTCTACATAGGAGAGCAGATTAGTGATACGGATGTAGTCAAGAATATCGTCCGGAAGATCTGCTCGAATTATCACCTTCCCTACTTTACGCTCACGCCCACCTTCAGCGTCTGCCCCAGCCACGGGTACCTTCCCGGAGAAAAAACCAACTGCCCGCAATGTCAGGCGCCCTGTGAAATCTACTCCCGCATAGTTGGGTATCTGCGTCCCATAAGTCAGTGGAACGAGGGTAAAAAAGACGAATTTCGTCTCCGCAAGACCGTGAAAGCATAAAAAATTATCTGATGCGCATCGGCGGTTTCCAAAAGTGCTCGTTGATAGATTATCCCGGCAAGCTCTCTGCTATTATCTTCACCCTCGGATGCAATTTCAAATGCTCCTACTGTCACAATCCTGAACTGGTCAATCCGGAGCTTTTCCCTGAACCAATTCCCGAAGGAGACATCCTCGCCTTCCTCGCAAGACGAAAAGGCAAACTCGATGCCCTGGTGATAACCGGCGGGGAACCAACACTGCAGAAAGACCTGGTCGAATTCGCCCTGAAGGTTAAGGAACTCGGTTTTCTTGTGAAGTTAGACACCAACGGAAGCAATTCCTGCATCCTTGAAAAACTCATAGGAATCGTGGACTACGTTGCCATGGATATTAAGGCTCCGCTGGAGAAGTACCATCGGGTTTCCAATTCGAATATTGACACCGGCGAAATCAAGAAAAGCATTGAACTGATAATGAATTCAGACAGGGATTACGAATTCAGAACAACTGTCGTCAAAAGCGAGCTTGAGGAGAGCGATATATTGAAAATCGGGGAACTAATACAGGGAGCAAGATTGTTCGTCCTGCAGAAATATGCCGTGCCGGAGAAGAACGTTCGAGAATTGCCGGCATACTCTGACGACAAATTCAGGGAATTTCAAAGCATAATAGCCGGATTTGTGCAGAAATGCATTATAAGATAGGGAAGGATGTCATTCTGAGCCCCGAATGATTTCGGGGTAAACTGTGCGAAGAATCTCTATAGATTCTTCGTCCCTTCGCTTCGCTCGAGGACAGGCGCTTCGCTCCTCAGAATGACAAGTTCGCTATAAGGCGAGCTAGTTGTGAAACACTACTATAGACGCCTTTCTTCTAAATGTACCCATGCTTTTTGGAATTTTTGATAATAATGTGTGCGGCTTCCTGCGGGTCATCCGTGATGGAATAAAGTCCCATGTCCTCCTCCGAGATACAGCCTTCACTCAGCATCGGGTCCCGCATCCAGTCAATGAATTTCTTCCAGTAATCAGACCCAAACAGCACTACAGGAAAATGTTCAATCTTCCGCGTCTGAACCAGTGTGAGTGACTCGCAAAGCTCATCCATTGTTCCGAACCCGCCGGGGAAAATCAGAAATGCCACAGAGTACTTCATGAACATAATCTTCCTGACAAAAAAGTACCGAAAATCGAGCCTGATGGTCTGGTAATCGTTAGCCTGTTGTTCCTCCGGCAGTTCAATATTACAACCGACTGATACACCACCTGCCTTATGCGCTCCCATGTTCGCCGCTTCCATTATCCCAGGCCCGCCCCCGGTGATTACGGCAAAACCGGAACGCGCAATGATTCCAGCCGTCTCCTCTGCGGCCTTATAATAGGGATTGCCCGGCCGCAAGCGGGAAGAACCGAAAATGGCAACCGCAGGACCTATTTTCGAGAGGGCGTCGAACCCTTCAACAAGCTCTCCTTGAATGCGCAGGACTCTCCACGGGTCAGTCCCCGTGAAATCTTCCTTCTGTTTCTTGATTGTCCTGAACAATTCCCTGTCATCGTGATAGAGTTCCTTCTTAGCCATTTTCTCCCTCCGGATTTCTCGCCGTATGTATTGTGCAGGAGAAGTTTATCACGCAAAAGTGGCGGTAACAATGGAATTTTTTTGACAAGAGACAAGCATTTGTGCTATTTTTTATGTAGCAACCACGAAAAGGAGTAATGGCAATCGAACAGGGACTCTTTCAGAAACAGTCGCAGAGGATGGTCATCTCCCCCCAGATGCAGCAGGCTCTGCACATCCTCCAACTTCCGCTTATGGATCTCAGACAACTCATCCAACAGGAGCTGGTCGAGAATCCGGTCATAGAAGAGATGCAGGAGAAAGCAGGAGAAGCAGACATTCAGAATCAGGAGAATAACGGTGACGATGATTCCAAAAGCATCATAGAGGAAATGGAAGAAATCGCCCGTTCACAGGAACTCTGGGACGAATATCTCCGGAATTTGAACCACCCCGCCGCTATGGAATTTGATGAGGACAAAGAGTCTTACGCGAGAAGCCTCGTCACTGTCCCGCCAAATCTGCAGGAACATCTTCTCCAGCAATTGCGACTCTCGGATTGTCCTGAGTACAGTATCGGGGAACTCATAATCGGGAACATCGACAGGGATGGATACCTGCGGTCCTCAACGCAGGAAATAGCACGGCTTGCGGGATGCACTCCCGAAAAGGCTGAAGAGGTCATGGCGCTGATTCAGACATTCGACCCGCCGGGCGTAGCAGCAAGGGACCTCAGAGAATGTCTCCTCATTCAGCTCAAGACAAGGGGAGTAGAGAACCCGCTGGTCATCAAAATAGTCTCCGAATACCTTCCGGACATTGAGAGAAAGAAATACCCCCAGGTCGCCAGAAATCTGGCGGCTGAGGTTGAGGACGTGACGAATGCGGCAAAAATCGTGGCCGCTCTGGAACCAAAACCGGGGCGCAAATTCAGTCCGGCTTCCCCGCAATACATCGTGCCGGACATCACCGTAAAAAAGATGAATGGCGCATACCGGATAACTGTGAACGATGACGGCATTCCGGAACTGAGAATCAGTCCATACTACAGGAAGCTATTGAGCAACAACCCTTCCACTCAAACACAGAAATATCTGGCCGAAAAACTCAGGTCAGGACTCTGGCTCATCAAAAACATCGAGCAGAGGAAACGCACAATGTACCGGGTTGCCGAGTGTATCGTGAAAAAACAGAAAGGGTTCCTCGACGCAGGTATCTCTCATCTTCAACCGCTTAGATTGAAAGACGTTGCCGCGGAATTGGACCTTCACGAATCCACTATAAGCAGGGTCACGACCGATAAGTACATGGAGACGGGACGGGGAATTTTCGAACTGAAATACTTCTTCAGCGGCACGCTGGACAAAGGTGGAAGCAAGACAACTTCAACCAGAAGTATAAAGGCAAGAATTGCCCAACTCATCAAAGAGGAAAATCCCCGGGAACCTCTTGCGGACCACAAGATACTCGAGCTTCTCCAAAAGGAGGGAATCAATATCGCCCGCCGCACCATTGCCAAATACCGGGAACAACTCGGAATCCTGCCTGTGCAGTTGAGAAAACAATATTAAAATACAGTGATCAG
>JAUVJM010000073.1 GCA_030596585.1 bacterium | reverse complement strand
TTCGGACTTCCGGGCCGTAACAATCTGAACAGGGCATTCCTGGCGATGCTCATTGCGGCAGGATGCGACGGCGTAATCATAGATCCCTGCGAGCCGGGCACTATGAACACCCTTTTCTCAGCCAGAGCCGTAATGGGATTGGACGAATACTGTATAGAGTACATTACCTCATACCGAGAAGGGAAGTTGTAAGTACTCGGTTGAATGTGTTACGCTCTGTCATTCTGAGGAGCAAAGCGACGAAGAATCTAAACAGATTCTTCACTTCGTTCAGAATGACATACAATTCACCGAATATTTACGAAAAACAAAATGACAGGGTTGATTCAGGTCTACACAGGAAAAGGGAAAGGGAAGACAACGGCGGCAATGGGCCTTGCCTTGAGGGCACTCGGGCACAGCATGCGCGTCTGCATCGTCCAATTTCTTAAAAAAGAAGGGGGAAGCGGTGAGATAGAGGCGATTAAGAAATTCCGCGGCATAAAAATCCTCCATGCAGGCGGTGTGTTTCCTATGAGACGAGCTCCCAGCGAGAAAGAACGTAAACATTTGCGGAAATCACTTGTGGAAGCCCTTTCCGAGTGCGAAAACATCATACGCAGGGGAAAATACGATGTCGTAATCCTCGACGAGATAAACTTTGCTATGAGCAGGAAATTAGTAAATCCCGATATTGTGATTGAGCTGATGAAAATCAAACCGGCAGGTGTGGAACTTGTTTTGACAGGACGCGGGGCTCCGCGCAGAGTCCTGCAGGAGGCTGACCTCGTCACACGAATGGAAGAAGTCAAACATCCCTTCCGCCGGGGCGTAAAAGCAAGAAAGGGAATTGAATACTGACAAATGAGAATCGGAAAGTACGAACTCAGCCTTGAAACACTAGGAAGAGGCGGAATGGGCATTGTACGGAAAGCACTGGACATTAAGAGCAACGAAGTTGTTGCGATAAAGCACCTGCCGCCTCACATGTCAGGAGACAGGTCGAAAATAAGAGCACTGAAAAGAGAATACCGCCTCGCAAAGAGGTTTGACAACGAGAACGTAATAAAGATTCACGACATTATCACAAGGAACGGTGTGTATCTCATCATGGAATATGTTGACGGGATGGATCTGAGAAAATTCACGAAGAGCCAGGAGTTCAACATAGAAAAGTCCACGGACATAATTCGGCAATGTATAGAGGGGCTTTACTATCTTCACTCCCATAATGTTATTCACGGTGACGTTAAGCCGCAAAACTTCCTCATATCCAAAGACGGCAAGGTCAAAATAACCGATTTTGGTTTTTCCCGTGCAGGCGGGAGAAAGAGAAGCAAGGGAGCGGGAGGAACCATAGAATATATGTCTCCCGAGCAGATAATATACGGCAAAACGGATGAGAAAACGGACGTCTATTCTTACGGGGCAACGATTTATTCACATCTTGCGGAAGACCCTCCTTTCAGTATGGCTGAAGACATCCAGATGCTGACAGGAAAAAGCGCCGCATACGGCGAAGTATTGTTGAGGCAGGTGAAAGAGAAACCAAGAGGCATAAGAGAAATGAACTCCGCCGTTCCGCCTGTTGTGGAAAGGGTAATTATGAGTTGTCTGGAAAAGGAACCCGAAAACAGACCTTCATCCTCCGACCTATACTATGAATTGGTGATTATGGCTCAACGTTAAGGAGAAAGACAGATGGAAAAACCTGTCGGGAAGACAAAAATAGTTTCTTTCGACGTGGACGGAACACTGGTCGATGCGAAGTTCAACGACCTTGTGTGGCTCGAAGAAATGCCGCGCCTCTACGCTGAGAAAGAAGGGCTGAGTTTTGAGGAAGCTTATCGCTTTGTGCTCCGGGAATATGAAAAGGTCGGAGAAGGAGACCTCAAATGGTATGATATGGACCACTGGCTCAGGCATTTCGGCGTGAGAAAGAGTTATGCGGAAATCCTGCGCCAATACGCAGAGAGAATAAAAGTATACCCGGAAGTAGAAAAAACTCTCTCCGCACTGCACAACAGGTTCCCGATGATAGTGATAACGCTCATGCCGCGGGAGTTTCTCGAGTTTAAATTAGAAAAACTGGGAGACTACTTCTTTAGGACATTTTCGACAATATCGGATTTCAAAAGCGTCAAGACGGAGCAAGTTTACAGGGAAATCTGCAAGCGGCTTAACATAGCCGAACACGAACTCCTGCACATTGGAGATTCGTGGGAAGCAGATTACGTAGCACCGACAGAAGCGGGAGTAAAAGCCCTGTGCGTTGATAGAGATGGTAAGAGGAATGGCAGCGGTTTAATTAAAGGTCTTGACGAAATATTGACAATATTGTAAGGTTCTCCAATTGTCTGGTTGAGGACATGCCTTATTAAAGCCAAATTTAATAAAAGAAACATTATTGAAATGTTATTAAATAAAACTTGACATATCCTTAATAAAATGGCATACTCGTTACGCGATGGATAAAAATAGAGCAGGAATAACAATAACTCAAAGAGAAAGTTATAAGGCATTTATCCCAAAAGCTTTGGCGCCAAAGCCGCCATTGAAAATTGATTCTGAAACAATAGAAATGCTTTCTAAAGCAGATACAGCTATAGGCCGGCTTTCAGGTATATCAGAAACATTGCCCAATCCAAATCTATTTGTAGCTATGTATGTGCGAAAAGAAGCAGTGTTGAGTTCTCAGATAGAAGGTACCGAAGCTTCTCTGGAAGATGTGTTAGAGTATGAATCTGAAAATAGACCAAAAACACTGGCAAATGATGTTTCGGAGGTAGTGAATTATGTACGGGCAATGAATTATGGCTTGAAAAGATTAAATGAGCTGCCCTTATCCCTTAGGTTAATTAAAGAAATACACGCTGAATTAATGGAAGGGGTAAGGGGCGTGGGGAAAAACCCGGGTGAATTTAGAAGAACCCAGAACTGGATAGGTCCTAAAGGATGTACATTGAAAAACGCGCGATTCATACCTCCGCCGCCACATGAAATGGCAAGGGCATTGGGGGATCTTGAGAAATACATGCATTCCGGATTGACATATCCTTTATTAATGGAATGCGGTCTTATACATTTTCAGTTTGAAACTATTCACCCTTTCTTAGACGGAAACGGAAGGATAGGAAGGCTGCTTATAACGTTTTTTTTGTGCTTCAAAGGAATATTAAAAAAACCATTGCTTTATTTAAGCCATTATTTTAAACAAAATCGTCTTGAATATTATGATCGCCTTATGGCTGTTAGAGATAGAGGAGACTTTGAAGCTTGGATAAAATTTTTTTTGAAGGGAGTTTTTTATGTCGCAGATGAAGCCTGTGAAACATCTCATAAAATAGTAAATCTTCAAATTGAAGATAAGAACAGGATTAATAAGCTCTATAGAAAATCATCAAAGGCAGGCATTCTTCATGAGAAATTACTTGATAGACCTATCGTGTCCATTAAAGATATAGCTAAAATGATGGGCGTAACATTTCCTACAGCAAATGATATGTGTGCAAAACTTGTCAAATTGAATATTCTTAAGGAGATAACAGGAAAGTCCCGCAGCAGGATGTTTGCCTATAAAAACTATTTGGAGATACTTAAACAGGAATGACCTCGTACCTGAGTGTTTAAGAATTTTAGGGAACCGGTTGGGAAACGTGTGAAAATGGTTATAAGTTTAGGTAACTTATGACGTGCGCCCGTAGCTCAGTGGATAGAGCGTCGGCCTCCGAAGCCGAAAGTCAGAGGTTCGAATCCTCCCGGGCGTACCATAAATTAACGGGTCAGGCATGCCTGACCCCTACATCTGAAAAAACAAACAATTTTGTAGGGGACGGGCATGCCCGTCCCGCTAATAAAGTTACGCAAAAAGGGAAATTCCCATATAATTAAATTACAGTGGTTAGTGAACAATGCTTAGATTCTTCGCATAGTTTACCCCGAAATCATTCGGGGCTCAGAATGACATGCACTCTGTCATTCTGACGATGAGTGAAACGAAGAGGAAGAATCTCTGGCAGCTAATAATGCGTAACGCTACCTCCGAAATGGATAACTCAGTAAGAATCTTATAAGCCGCAAAGCCGAATGAATAGAAAAGTAACCCGCTGGATTATATGGACGCTGGTTTTAACAGGAATCCTTCTTATAACTGGCGCCTCTTCTCTATGCATCGGTTCGGCAGGTATTCCTCTCAGAGAAATCGTCCCTCTCATGCGTTTCGGGAGGGGAACTACCGAATACAGCATTCTCTTTGACATCCGCCTGCCCCGTATCATCCTGGGTTTTGCCGTTGGCGGAGCCCTGAGTCTTGCGGGAGTAATCCTCCAGGGAATGTTCCGCAATCCCCTGGTCGAGCCATACACTCTCGGTATCTCAGGAGGAGCCGCGCTTGGAGTATGTTTGAACACAGCGTTGAGAATGAGCCATGCCACGGGCAGTCTCTCGATGCCTCTTTCCGGATTCTTCGGAGCCGTGGTGATTATTGCGGCAGTTTACTCCCTGAGTCTGAGAAAAGGCATGCTGAGAATTCAGCAGCTGCTCCTGACGGGCGTCATGATAAGCTTTATCTCATCATCACTGATTATGCTCATTATGGCAGTCTCCCGCACGGAGGACCTTCACGGAATCATTTTCTGGATAATGGGCTCCCTGCAGGAGCCGAGCTGGCAGCTCATAAAACTAACAGTTATAGTATCCATTTGCGGGTTGGCTGTATCTCATCTCTTCTGTCCCGACCTCAATGCTCTTTCTCTCGGGGAAGAAGAAGCACTGCATCTGGGCATAAACGTGGAGCGGACAAAAAAGCTCCTTTTCCTTCTCGCGGCGATGCTCACCGGTTTGAGCGTTTCCATAGCCGGTATCATCGGGTTTGTGGGACTGGTCGTGCCGCATTTCGTCCGGTTATTCCTCGGCGGAGACCACCGCATTCTACTGATAGGCTCCTTTCTGAGCGGCGCGACTTTTCTGATACTCTGCGATACTCTCGCACGAACGATTATTTCGCCTATGGAACTGCCCGTTGGTGTAATTACGGGAATACTCGGCGGAACGCTTTTTGTATATGCTTTATCGAAGAGGCGGGTTCTATTCGGGAGGAGCTGAGCAAAATGCTTGAGATAAGAGACCTGACCTGCGGATACGAGAAGTTCCATCTCCGGGAAATAAGTTTCCGGGTGGGAAGGGGAGAACTGATCGGGATAATCGGCCCCAACGGTTCAGGGAAAACAACGCTTCTCAAAGCAATCACCGGCGCCATTAAACCGCAAAAAGGTGAAATCCTGCTTAAGGGGAAAAACACCCGGCATATGGGATTCAGGGAACTGGCAAGGACGGTAGCAGTAGTCTCTCAAAATATTCCGGCAAGCTTCATGACTGTAGAAGAATTCGTTCTCCTGGGAAGAATTCCTCACTACAGCAGACTCCAATTCCTCGAAACGAAAAAGGATGAGGAAATCGCCCAAAAATATATGTCAATGACCGACACCCTGACATATCAACATCAACCCATGGAAGAAATAAGCGGCGGGGAAAGACAACTTGCAGTCGTTGCCCGCGCGCTTGCGCAGGAGCCCGAATTGCTTCTTTTGGATGAACCTACATCACACCTTGACATCAAACACCAGACGGCAATCCTCGACCTCGTGAGAGAGCTAAACAAAAGTTCCCGTCTCACGGTAATGATGGTTCTGCATGACCTGAACCTAGCAAGCGAGTACTGCGACAGACTTGTTCTTCTTAATAACGGCAGTGTTCACAGAATAGGAACACCAGCCGAGGTTTTGACCTTTCAGATTATCGAAGAGGTCTATGAAACCGTCGTGGTCGTTGAGAAAAACCCGATTTCCCACAAGCCTTATGTCCTGGTTGTCTCAGGGCAAAACTACGAGAAAGCCTCATAAATGAGGCAGCTGCTACTCTGTGTCATTAATTTTTGCCTTTTGTTTGTCATTCCCGCCCCGCATCAAGTACGGGGTAAACTGCGGCGGGAATCCAGAGAGTATAGCTAAATTTTGGATTCCCCGATCAAGTCGGGGAATGACAAAATAATCATCGTTTTCAAGGAAAATTACAAGAAATGAATCCTAAACAAAACTGGTGGGAATGCCCCGCTCAGTATCTGAAGGGAGTCGGGCCAAAACGCAGTGAGGTCCTCGCCAGACTCGGAATAAAAACGGCAGGGGATATTCTCTACCATTTCCCGCGCCGTTACGAAGACCGCAGCCGCATAACGCCTATCAAGGACGTCCAGGTAGGCGAGATGCAGACAATAATGGGAAAGGTGGCGGCGAAAGGCGTCACGGAAACGCACAGAGGCTACACTATCCTCAGAGTGGCAATTGACGACGGTACCGGGGTAATATACGCAATCTGGTTCAACCAGCCCTATCTCGGGGAACAGTTCTCTACCGGCTCTTCAGTCTATGTGAGCGGCAGGATAGACTTCCACAAAGAGACGCAGATTGTCAATCCCGCGTACGAAGTTGTCCGGGAAGATAGGGAAGAGCGGCTCGAATCAGGCTGTATTGTCCCGATTTACCCATTAACGAGAGACCTAAGCCAGAGACAGATGCGGAGAATCCTTAGGAATGCAGTTGATAAATTTAGCTCTTCTTTTACGGAATTTCTGCCATTTTCGATACGGGACAAACATAGTCTTGAAAACCTTCCCCATGCACTGCGAAAAATACATTTCCCTGAAATCAAATCGGATTGGGAAACTGCCCGCAGGCGCTTGATTTTCGACGAATTCTTTCTCATGCAGTTTGCCCTTGCCAGACGTAAAATCGAAAGAGGACAAACAGATGGAATCAGGCACAAATCCCCGGGGCATCTCTTTGAAAAATTGAAGGACAGCCTGCCTTTCCCG
>JAUVJM010000038.1 GCA_030596585.1 bacterium | reverse complement strand
GGGCAGAACTCCAAGGTATGAGATATTCACATCTTCCGTATGAGGCTGCCTGTCCGTGAGATTGAGAGCCGGGTAGGTATAAAGGACGGCAATGTGCAGTGCAACGGATATAAGGATTGCCTTTTTCATCATTTCGGCGGTTCAGTTGCTATGGCAATGTGTTTTATCCCGCTTTCCTTCGCTGCAGATATGACTTCAACCACTTGCCCGTGGCTGACTCTCTGGTCGGCTCTTATGATGAGTAAAGGTTCCCTCTTCTTTTTTCCCGACAGTTTTGCCGTGAACCGGAGAAGCATGGACAGTCCCTCTCTGCTGACTTTTCTACCGTTCAAAAAGATGCCTCCGCCGGGGGTGAGGGTAACTACCGGGTTGTCTGCGGGAACGATATGTCTGGATAATCCCACAGGCAGTTCCACGCTCACTGCTGACTGGTAGAGGAAATTCCCCGACAGAAAGATAAAGATGATAACCAGCAAAAAGATGTCCATCGAAGGGATGATGAGAACGTTCGTGCTTTCGCAAATCCCTGTTCTTCTTTCCATCTATAGGGTTTCCTTATTTTGCTACAACCCATTACCGTTGTGTGCCGGCGCTTTTGAGAGGATGCTGCTGATTTCAGATGCAGTTTGTTCCACGTCGTTTTTGATCCCGTCTATACTGCTTCGGAAATAGTTGTGTGCCATGATGCTGGGAATCGCTACGATGAGCCCCGCCGCAGTTGTGAGGAGGGCTTCAGCCATGCCCTGGGCCAAATCCCCGGGACCGAGGAGTCCTACCGTGCTCTGTGTCCGGGCAAAAATTTCAATCATGCCAAGCACCGTCCCCAGGAATCCGAGAAGCGGTGCCATATATGCCATGGATGCCAGTATCGGCAGATATTTTTCAAGATGCAGTATTTCCAACTTGCTTGTTTCTCCCACTGCCCGTTGTATTTCCTCTTTTGCTCTGTCATGTTTCAATATGCCGGCTTTGGCGGCTCTCGCGACTATGGAGGGGTACTTATCGCAGAGGGAAATGGCTTCAATAATTTTATCTCTCTTCAGGATTGGAGCAAGTCTTCTCATAAACCTCTCCTGGATGAGATTAGTTTTGCGGAGACTTATCAGGCGGTCCACTATTATGGCGACCGAAATGACGGAGCATAAAAATATGAGATAGATAAGAACCTGGCCGTGAGCCGCAAGGTCTTTTCCCATCTGCAGTAGATTGATCATTGTATCCCCTCCTAAAATGCAATTACGAATTAGGTCTGTTTAGCCTTTTCTTTCATTCGTAATTCCTAATTCTCAATTGTTTTACAAGATGCTCCTTACTGAGACTATATCACAGAAAACCGGTACCACGCCAATAATTTTTTGCGTTTTTCGCCGTGTTGTTGACATTGTTCAGGGGGTATGATATACATAACTGCCTGAAACGAGTTGAGGGGAAAATGGATAAGAATGAGCAATTTGAGTATGCTCTAAAAAAGACTGAAGTGATACGACCGGCGAGACAAAGTCTGTACACCTTTAGCAGTACCAGAATTAACTACACGATCGTGACTGAACTTGCTGACAAGATTCTTGTTGAGGTCCGCAGTGGAAAAGCGACTGTGGAAAAGCCGGCCATCATGGCGCCTTCGTATCTCGAGGGCAATTTTCTGGAAGGTTTCGATAGTGAGCAGGCTGAATATATCGAAATGATGATGAAAAAATTTGGGTTGCGGGCTCTGAGGTATAAATATGGAAATGAGACGAAGGATGTAAAACTCATATCCGGGCGTTTGCAAAACGTGATTGACAGGGTCAGGGGGGAAATAGATGCATCCGGGGACAGCCTTGCTGCCATTATCAGGGGGGTTCCGGGAATGTGGGGAGTCTCTCTGATGAAATACGTAGTCGAACTGATAGCCGTTTCCTTTCCTGGCAATGTCAACGAACTTGAGGAGCGAGGGTGGTTCAAAAAATGAAAGACAAAGAGGTCAGGGATCTGGAGATTCTCGGGCATCGGATTGTTGAAGAAGCTGGGGAGGACACTGCCAAGAAGAGAAGATTGCCCCAGATAAAGAATGAGAAGAAAGAAGTCTTCTACAGCGATTTGCTTTATGCTTTGATGAACCTGCGGTTCTGTGAAGGTGAGGCAAAAGCACACTGGGATGAGATACTGAAACACAAATGGGAAATGAGTGAGAAGCTCGGGCGAAATGTCGGGGTCAGGGTGGCGGCGCTCGATTATTTCAAAAACATAAAGGGGTTGATCAAAAGCCCCAAGATTGTGGAAGTCTCAGAGTTTGCGGCCACAAGCTGGCGGGCGATGACAGACAGTCTCACGGAATTGTACAACCACCGGTATTTCCAGAATGCTGTCAACCGCAGGGTGAGTAGTGTCAGGCAGGATGGCGGCTGCTTTTCGATTCTTCTCTTCGACATAGATTTTTTTAAGGTGTACAACGATGCAAACGGTCATATTGCAGGCGACGTTGTTCTCGTAGAAGCGGCGCGTATCTTGAAAGAGCATGTGCGTGAGGGTGATGTGGCGGCGCGCTACGGCGGGGAGGAATTCGGGATTGTTATTGGAGGTGCGGGAAAGAGAGAAGCATCCGAAATAGCCGAACGGATCAGAGTTCGCTTCAGGAAGTTCGATTTTGCCAACGAAGAAGTGATGCCTTCCGGCGAGGTTACAATCAGCGGGGGAGTGGCGACCTGTCCCGAAGACGGAAAGATGAGAAAGAAACTGGTTAGTGTTGTTGATGATAGGTTGTACGAAGCCAAACGGAAAGGAAGAGACCGGATCTGCACTTCCGTCTATTAGCCTGGTGCTCTGTGACATAAATTTCTGTCATTGCCCGGCTTGACCGGGCAATCCAGAATCCATAGTTACAGTCTGGATTCCCGCTGCAGTTTACCCCGTACTTGATGCGGGGCGGGAATGACAAACGGAATATGTCAAGAACTAATGTCCGGATGCCCGCTTGGATAGGGAATATGTCTTGTCCTCTAATTGGTTTGTTTCTATGCTACGGGTTTGGCATATTCACAGGCACCATATCTGATTTTCATTTCAGGTTCCCCTTCTCAATTCTTGTTGTCACCTACATTGCGGCAGGTTTTTCCCTCATCCGGAAGAAATCCGCACTCAGTTCTGTTTTCCTGTATCTCTGTTTGTTCCTCCTGGGAGTATCGGTTATTCAGTACCAGATGGAATACCCTTCGCGCGTCCGAAATGTAGTTTCACGCAGCGGGAAGGCGGTTGGTTTGAAAAGGGTGATTGTCAGTAAGCCCGAGACAAGCCGGGAGAATCCTGTCCTGCGGCTGGCTCTTATTCTTAAGCGTGGGATGGAAGGAGTAATAAGAGAAAGTATGGACCCGCCTCAGAGTCTTTTCCTGGAAAGCGTCCTTCTGGGTAACCGCCATTTACTGCCGCGCAAGTGGAAGAGAGTTTTTTCGGAGACCGGCACGGCACATCTTATTTCCATATCAGGACTGCATGTAGGGTTCGTTCTCACCATTTTCCTGCTTGTTTTCAGAGTATTGAATTTGCCTTCCAGGGCGGCATCCATACTGACGATTGTGCTCATAATACTCTACTGTCTCCTGACAGGTGCGCGTTCGCCGACAGTACGGGCTTCCATAATGGCTATAATGATCCTGACGGGCTTTCTTCTCAACCGCCCGGTTCATGCCTGGAACAGCCTTTCTGTGGCGGCTTTTATCATCGTCATTCTGAATCCAACGGCGCTTTTCGACCCGGGATTCCAGATGTCGTTTGCGGCAGTTGCCGGCATTCTTTATATTCATCCACGCTTGCAGAGGCTGTGGAGTCCGGCAGCAGGCTGGCTTCGGTGGGTATGGAAAGCGGCAACGGTTAGTATTGGGGCACAGTTTGCCGTGCTTCCTATTGCCGTATGTTATTTCAACATTCTGCCGCTGGTAACTTTGCCCGTGAACCTTATAGTCGTTCCGATACTGGGATTGATTGTTAGTCTGGGATTTTGTGCCGGTATTTCCGGTTTTGTCTGGATCGGATTTGCTCATCTTTTCAATGCGGCAAACTGGCTTGCGATTACGGTGCTTTTCTGGATAGTGCGTTTCTTCAATTCCGTTCCCGGGTCTTGTGTCCGCGTCCCGTCTCCGCCGGTCTATCTGATTCCGGTTTATTATCTGGCTGTGTTTGCTGTTTTGAAGGTGCTGGAGGGGCATGCGGAAATGGGCAGTCCTGCCCGGGGTTGAAGTTATCAGGAGCCGTAGCACGCAAAAATCCCCCCTCCCCCACTTATTAAGGGGGGATCAAGGGGGGATTGGGATTACGCGCCTTGAGCCAATTTCTCTTGTCGGAGCCGGGCAGATGATTTAAAATACGGAGGAGTTTCGGAGAGCGGTAGTGTCAAAAGTTGCATGAAAGAAACATGAAAGCTTGTCATTACCCGACTTGTTCGGGTAATCCAGAAAAGCAGTTTAGCTGCCGGAAGTTACTATACAGATTGTAGTTGCAAAGTTTACTTTGCTTCTCTGGCAGAGCAAGTCTGCAACTACAGCTGTGGCGCACTTTTGATAGCTAAACTGTTACCGTGGAGGAGTAAAATAAATGGCGGAATTTCAGTTTTTTTGGCCTACAAGGTTCCTGTTCGGCAGGGGCGAGGTAGAAAAAGCCGGCGGGGAAGCAAAGAAACTCGGCAGGAGAGCATTGCTTGTGGCTGGTAGAAGCAGTATGCGAAGGATGGGAATCCTGGACAGAGTTATGGAGAATGTGAGAAGTTCGGGGGTGGATGTGGTTTTGCACGAGGGCGTTGGACCCAACCCAAGGTCCGGTCTCATAGATGAGGTCGGGGAGTTTGCTAAGCGGGAGAGATGCGAATTCGTCATAGGGCTTGGAGGAGGAAGTGTGATGGATGCCGCCAAGGGAATTGCGATTGCGGCGACGCACCCGGGTTCTGTGTGGGAATATATCAATTCTTTTTCGGAGTTCAGCGAGGTTACCGGCGCCGCACTGCCGGTGATGGAAATACCGACGGTCGCAGGGACAGGTTCTGAAGGGAATGGGACAACGGTCATATCGAATGAGAAGACACATGAAAAATCGTTTATCAAAAGCGACTTTTTGTTCCCAAGGATTTCGATTATTGATCCCGGGCTGACTTTGTCGGTAACACCGGGGATGACAGCCGAAACCGGGGTTGACATAGTGTGCCACGTTCTGGAGCCTTATCTTACACGGGGCACCGGGTTTTCTGCTTCGGTCAGGATAACCGAGGCAATTATGAGAGTGGTTGCAGAGAATTTGCCTGCTGCTGTTGCAGACGGGGATAATTACGGTGCGAGGGAGAGTCTGGCGTGGTCGGCGACGCTGGCATGTTCTCCTCTGCGGGGTCTTGGGCTTTCCGGGGCAGGTTCTCTTCACCACATCGAGCATATGGTAAGCGGCTGGTTTGACGTATCGCACGGAGGAGGGCTCTGCGCGCTTCTCCCTTCCTGGCTCAAATACCTTTCCGGTGACCTGAGGGAGAAACTTGAACAGTTTGGATTGGAGGTTTTCGGCAGCAGGGACGGAATTGGGGCAATGGAAGATTGGCTGAGAAAGGTTGGTGCGGACAGGACGCTGGCTGATATGGGAGTTGACAGGAAGGCGTGCAGGCAGATGGCACTGGATACGATAAGGGTTTACGGGAGGGGAGAGAAGTCTATCCCGAGCGGCTCGAGAAGACTTTTCGTTGAAGACATAGTCAATATATATGAGGATGCCTTCTAAAAAAGTTTGCTTTTTTGACGGAAGAGCTTATAATAACACTGTATTTATGCCCCCATAGCTCAGTTGGAAGAGCACCTGACTCTTAATCAGGGTGTCCCAGGTTCGAGCCCTGGTGGGGGTACCATTTAATCGAACGAAGCGGGGGATAAAAGGCGAGGGTGGTGGAACGGTATACACGCTAGCCTTAGGAGCTAGTGAGGGAAACCTCTTGCGGGTTCAAATCCCGCCTCTCGCACCAGAAAAGACAGTGGTCAGTGGTGAGTGATCAGAGGAAAGTTCTTTGAGATCTCAAGGTTGTGTTCTGCTGAACACTGACGACTGATTACTGCTTTTGCGGGCGGAAGTAACTCAGTGGTAGAGTACAACCTTGCCAAGGTTGGAGTCGCGGGTTCGAATCCCGTCTTCCGCTCCATAGATGATAGTAGCCAGTGATCAGTGGACAGTTTTGAGGAGAACTTAAAGTCGTATTTTGCCGGTTACTGAACACTGGCAACTGGCAACTGATCACTGCTTTTTTAGGGGGAAAGAATGAGAGTCAATGTTGAAGAATTGCCGGGAAGCAGGAAACGCATTGAGGTCGAATTAGAACAGGAAGAAGTCAGTAAACATTTTGAGGATAAGGTCAAGCGGCTTGTTATGGGTGCGCAGATTCCGGGGTTTAGGAAAGGCAAAGTGCCGGGGCACATTCTTGAGAAGAGAATGGGCAAGAGCTTGCAGGGAGAGGTTCTTGAGGAGATTGTTGGTGAGTCCTATGGCAAGGCTTGCAGGGAGAAAGACATAACTCCGGTTTCGGAGCCGTCTGTTGATACCGGCAGTGCAATGCCGCAGAAAGACAAGCCCTACAGTTTCAGTATCACTGTAGATACAAAGCCCGGTGTCTCTATAGAAGATTACAAGGGGCTGGTTCTGGAGAGAGAAAAGGTCGAAGTTACGGATGAGCACGTGTCGGCGGCGATTCAGCGGGAACGGGAGGAACGTGCTGAATTTCTGCCGGTTAACGACAGACCTGTTATGAGAGATGACTGGGTTTTGCTTGACGGGAAAAGTTTTGTTGACGGGAATGCGGTTCAGGATTTTTCTGATTACATGGTTCAGGCAGGCTCCGGCAGGCTTCCGAAGGAAATGGATGAGGCGCTGGTTGGCTGTCCTGTGGGGCAGGAGAAGGAACTAAGTTCCACGGGCAAGGGCGGTGAGCAAATCAGTTACAAGTTTAGAGTTAAGGCAATAAAGGAAAGACGGCTCCTGATTGTAAACGATGAGTTTGCTAGGGATGTTGGAGGGTTCCAGAGTCTTGAAGAGTTGAGAGCTGACATAAGGAAGAGATTGGAGTCGGCAGCTGAAGTCAGGGTTGAGCATGACCTGAAAAGACAGATAGGAGAGAAACTTGCCGGTATGGTTGAGGTTGATGTTCCACAGAGTTTTGTGGAGCGGCAGGTGGAACACATGAGGCAGATTACCAGAGCCTATGTGACGGGGCAAGAGACAAATCAGGACGACGGAGAGTTGAAAAAGCTTGCGATGGCACAGATAAAAGAACATCTTGCCATTGAGGAAATCGCAAGGAGAGAAAACATCACGGTTACCGAAGAAGAAGTGGAGAAAGCCGGAGCGGAAGCCGCGGCGGCCGGTTTGAAGAAGGATGCTGAGGATTCCGATGGCTTGCGTTGGAGTCTGCGGCGAAAGAAAACGGTGGATTTCCTTCTTTCCCATGCAAAAATAGAGGATAAGGGCAAATCTCTGATTATGACTCCGGATGAGGTGAGCTTGATTGACCGGGGACAGAAGGGCAATTCTTAATTGTTTAACGTGGGGGGTGCGTAAGATGGAGGTAAACAGGTTACCAGGTGTGGTAGTGGAAGATAGTCGCGGCAGGATGAGTCTTGACATATTTGACAGGCTTCTGAGAGACAGGATAGTTTTCCTCGGCGGTTCCATGGCTGTTGTCAGGGGAGGGTCCGCAATCATTTCCGACCTTGAGGCAAACATTCTGATCTCGCAGCTGCTTTATCTTGATTCGCAGGACCCGGATAAAGATATACATTTGTACGTGAACAGTCCCGGCGGGTCGGTTACCGCAACGCTTGCGATTTACGATACCATCCAGTATATCAAGGCTGATGTGCGCACGATATGTGTCGGGCAGGCGGCAAGCGGGGGAGCGCTTCTTCTTGCTTCGGGGGCGAAGGGAAAGCGGATGGCACTGCCGCATGCCAGAATCCTCTTGCACCAGCCGATGGGGGAAGCCGGAGGGCAGGCAAGCGATATAGATATCCAGGCGAAGGAAATACTGCGTTTGAAAGAGGAACTGCAGCAGATAATTGCCAAACATACGGGACAGCCGGTGGATGTAATTGGTAGAGATACAGACAGAGATTTCTTCATGTCGGCTGAACAGGCAAAGAAATACGGTGTTGTTGACGAAATAATAACGAGCAGAAAGAAATAAAATAATTGTAGGGCAAAGCAAGCTTTGCCACTACAGTATAAATGAGCTGAGCAGTGATAGAGGAGTTTTGCCGTGAACAAGAAATATCTTTTTACGCCGGGACCCACGACGGTTCCGCCGGAATGTCTCTTGGCTATGGCGCAGCCGATTATTCATCACCGGACTTCGGAATACAGAGAGATCTTCGCGGAAGTGAGAGAGAACCTGAAGTACGTTTTCAGGACGGAGAATGAAGTTTTGACCTTTACATCGTCCGGGACGGGTGCCATGGAGGCAGCCGTTGCAAATTTTCTTTCCGGAGGCGACAGGGTGCTTGTCGTCAAGAGCGGCAAGTTCGGAGAGAGGTTTGCGGAAATTGCCGCCGCATACGGTGTTGAGGTAACCGCGATTGATGTTGAGTGGGGAAAGGCTGTCAATCCCGAGATGATTAAGAGCCATCTCGGTAATGACGTCAAAGTTGTTTACACCGCTCTTTGCGAGACTTCAACCGGCGCAGCAAACGACATTCAGAGAATCGCGGAGGTTGTGAGTGCATCCCCGGCGGTTCTTGTCGTGGATGCTATCAGCGGACTGGGAGCAATGGAGCTGGAGACGGACAAGTGGGGTGTTGACGTAGTAGTCTCAGGTTCGCAGAAGGGATTGATGATTCCGCCGGGACTTTCTTTTGTGAGTGTTGGGGAAAAAGCATGGGGACTGGTTGAAAAATCAGACCTGCCGAAGTACTATTTTGATTTCAGGAAGGTGAAAAAAGCGCAGGAGCAATCGGACAGCGCATTTACTCCTGCCATTTCATTGATTATTGCTCTGCGGGAATCTCTGCGGATGTTGAAGGAGGAAGGGATTGAAAACGTTATTTCCCGCCACGGTCGTCTTGCTGAGGCAACGCGTGAGGCGATGAAAAGTCTGGGGCTGGAGCTTTTTGCCGGGGTGCCCGCGGATGCGGTGACCGCCGTCAAGGTTCCAGCGGGAATGGATGGATCTGCTTTTGTAAAACATCTCCGGGGCAAGGGTGTGAGCATTGCCGGAGGACAGGCACATCTCAAAGGGAAAATATTCAGGTTAGCACACCTCGGCTATATGGATATGTTCGATATTCTTCAAATGATTTCTGCCGTTGAGGTAGGACTGAACGAAGTGGGTTATGAAGTTGAATTGGGAAATGGTGTCCGTGCAGCGGAAGAGGTCTTTTTGGAGAAGGAAACTCCATTCAAGTTCTTAGCCTGAAGGAGAAGGTTCAATGAAAATACTTGTGGCTGACAGTCTTTCCGAAGAGGGAGTGGAAATCTTTCGCAAGGAAAGCGGGATGGATGTAGACGTGAAGACAAAACTTGCTCCTGAGGAGCTTGCGAAGATTATTCCTCAGTATAACGGCCTTGTTGTGCGCAGCGGGACCAAGGTGACAAAGGACATTATTGAAGCCGCGGACAACCTGAAGGTGATCGGCCGTGCCGGGGTAGGGCTGGATAACGTGGATATTGAATCGGCAACTGAACGCGGCATTATAGTGATGAACACCCCGGGAGGCAATACTATTTCAACCGCCGAGCATACGATGACTATGATGCTTGCGCTTTCAAGAAACGTCCCGCAGGCATTTGTGTCTTTGAAGGAAGGAAAATGGGAGCGGAAGAAGTTTATGGGAGTGGAGGTGTTCAACAAGACACTCGGTATCGTTGGATTGGGCCGAATCGGCGGTGAGGTGGCAAAGAGGGCGCTTGCTTTCGGGATGAGAGTAGTTGGGTATGACCCCTATATTCGTTCCGAGGCGGCGATGCGGGCTGGAGTGGAGCTTGTTGAGATTCACGATTTGCTTTCCCGCTCGGACTACATAACGGTTCACGTTCCTCTCTCTGATGAGACCAGACATTTCATCGGTAAGAAGGAGTTTGAGGCGATGAAGGAAGGTGTCCGCATTATCAACTGTGCTCGCGGGGGAATTATCGATGAATCTGCCTTGTATGAAGCTATTAAAAAGGGAAAGGTGGCAGGGGCGGCTTTCGATGTGTTTGAAAAGGAATCTCCTGTTGATAACCCTCTGTTCGAGTTCGATTCGGTTGTGGCGACTCCCCATCTCGGAGCTTCTACCGAAGAAGCGCAGGTGGGAGTTGCTGTGGACATTGCAGGGCAGATAATCGATTTCCTTAAGAAGGGAATCGTTCGAAATGCGGTAAATCTTCCTTTTGTGGAGCCGGAGACTTTTGAGGAGTTAAAACCCTATTGCAGGCTTGCTGAGAAGCTGGGCAGTCTCGAATCGCAGCTGGTTGAGGGGAGAATGAAAGAGGTCAGGATTGACTGTACGGGAGAAGACATAGTTGTAAACATGGCAACTATAACGGCTGCTGTTCTCAAGGGGGTGTTTGAGCCGGTTTTCAAGGAGAGCGTTAACTACGTCAATGCGCCGGTCATAGCGAGAAAGAGAGGAATAAAAGTAGTAGAGAGCAAGAGCAGTCAGTCTGAGGATTACACCAGCCTTATCGAGGTGGAACTTGTGACCGACAAATCGGAGATAAGCGCCGCCGGTGTCCTTTTTGGCAGGGATGATGCAAGAGTCGTTCGCATAAACAGCTATCACGTAGATGTCATACCTGAAGGCTGCATGCTCGTTTGTTCTCATGAGGATGAGCCGGGTATTGTCGGGCAGATCGGGGTAATTCTTGGGAAGGCAAAGATAAACATTGCCGCTATGACTCTGGGGAGGCGGGAGCGCGGCGGGAGAGAAATGACTGTTCTCAATGTTGACAGTCTCGTGCCGGCGGATGTCCTCGAAGAGATTAAAAAGAGCGAACATATATCTGATGTGAAGCAGGTGAGGTTGTAGTTGAACTACAAAGAGGGAGATTATGGCGGCGATAATTGTTGTCGGAACGCAG
>JAUVJM010000033.1 GCA_030596585.1 bacterium | reverse complement strand
TGCAAGGCGGCAGCCCGCGAAGCGGGTTTTGCCCGTTCCAATGACTTGTTCAAGCCCCTGCGGCGAGAACAAGGCATTGGAATTGACGAGCAATTCCGCATTCGAGCCGCAATTGCGGCTCGAACATACATCATTGAACCGCTACCCTTGTTTTGTTATAATAGCAAACAATTATATAAAATGTCAAGAAATATATTTTAAAAAACGAGCTTGACTTTTCCGGTTTGCATGGCTATGCTTACTCTTAAGTTGGCAGCGGTATAAAAATAAGTTTTTATTATTCTGGGAATTCAATGAAAAAATTCGAAGAATATCTAAGAAAAACGAGAATAGTGCCGACGGGCCAAATTCCCTATTATATTAGCTGGGCATCAAGATTCTTTGCATATCATAATAAGGGACTTAACGATCCAGTCAGCCCCAAAGAGATTGATAAATTTGCCCACGATATAGGTAAAACCTGTGAAGAATGGCAGGTAAATCAAGCAAAAGATGCTATGCGTTTATATCTTTTCTTTCACTCAAAAGATTCTGAAGACCGCATTGCCGGGAAGAGCGATGGCGAGACAGAGTGGAAACAGGCCGCCGATGAAATGATCAAAGCATTGCGACTCCGCCACCGTTCACTAAGTACCGAGAAAACATATCTTTACTGGGCAAGAATGCTATGCCAATATTTAAAAGGTGTTTCCCCGCATACTTTGAATAACTCCCATTTCACGAATTTTATAAGCTATCTGGCAGTTGAACGAAAAGTTTCCGCATCAACGCAAAATCAAGCATTTAACGCAATTCTTTTTTTCTACCGTCACGCATTGGACAAAGACATTGGTGACGTGGGCGGCGCCGTGCGGGCAAAATATAAGCGCAGGCTTCCTGTTGTGCTTACTAAAGAGGAAATACAACAAGTTTTTGAACATCTTCAAGGAGACATTCTTCTTATGTGTAAACTTATCTACGGCTGCGGCCTTCGCCTGACAGAGTGTTTGAACTTGCGTGTAAAAGATATTGATTTTGCTCAGAATTGCCTCACTGTTCGTTCGGGAAAGGGAGATAAAGACCGTCAAACGGTATTACCTGAAAGTATTAAGAACAGTCTTCAAAAACATCTCGAAGAAGTGTGCGCTCTATACGAACGGGATAGAGCTGATGACCTTCCGGGTGTACATTTACCGGACGCACTCGGCAGGAAGTATCCCAACGCCGGCAAAGAATGGGCATGGCAGTGGGTATTTCCGTCACAATCTCTTTCGGTTGACCCCATAACCAAAACAGTGCGGCGCCATCATGTTTATCCTGACAGGCTTCAGAAAAAATTTGGAGATGCGGCACGAAAAGCAAACATCGTTAAGCGGGCTACAATTCATACATTGCGCCACAGCTTTGCGACACATCTTCTTGAGAAGGGATACGATATCCGAACCATTCAGGAATTATTGGGTCATGCGAACCTGCAGACAACGATGATCTACACGCATGTCGCCCAGAAAAACAAACTCGGCGTTAAGAGCCCGCTTGATTCGTAGATGTCAAAAATACGCGGCTGGAGCCAATGTCGAAAGACAGCGGGTAATAGTCAGGGGTCGTAACAGGCGTAGTGCGTTGTTAGAATTTTTTAATGTTGAAATTTTGCTAGCGGGGTTATAGTATAATCTTTGAATGGAAAGCTTATGGGAGATACAATTTTTACTTGTTCTGGAGAGTCGGGCGCCAACACGCCAGGACCAAGCTTAACAACATCATCTGTTAAGAAAAAATACCACCCAAAAGTGACAGCCAATAAAATGATTACTGTTTTTTTCATGTTATAGAATCCTAACGCTTGAGCTAAGCGGCTGCGAACATCGAACACCGCAACAGTACCATACAGCGTACGTTAGGTCAAAGTTTATTAAAATTCCCTTGGTCATAAGGAGAAAAACCCAACTTTTTCTTCCCAAAGACTCGGAAATGTGATATAAGATGCTAAGACGCGCCGAAATGAGGCTTGGCAGGCACGCGGCTAGTTCGGCAAAGGAAACCCAAAGGTAACGCAGGCTAAAGCCCGCGGCTGCCTGTATTTATTTGGGCTTGGTAGTCGCACCCTTCAGGGTGCGTGCCTCTTCGTCCCGAAAGCGTTCGGGGGTTGCGTAAAAAGGGAGTTTTTATACAATCGAGTTCCTATTTATCAAAACAAATTGAAATAGATGTTGAAAAAATCCGCACATGTATTAGAATACATCATTGGGAGGTGTGATTATGGCGCTTGCAAAAGACAAAAAGACGGAGATAATCGGTAAATTCAAAACACATGAGTCTGATACCGGCTCCCCTGAAGTGCAGGTGGCTCTCTTGACAGAAAGAATCAACAGTCTAACCGAACACTTCAGGATTTTCAAGAAAGACCATCATTCACGCCGGGGTTTACTCAAACTCATCGGGCAAAGAAGACGGCTTCTCGATTATCTCAGGTCCGGCAGCCGCGAAAGATATCTGAACCTGGTGGGCAAACTCGGCATCAGGAAATAGAATCACGTGTGAATGCTCAATAGACATTGCACCGTAGCGGCCGCCAGCAGGCGGGGCTTGTCGAGACCTCATCTTCTCGATGCGCCTTCGCTTACTCGAAGGATAAACGGTTTAGTATTCGAGCTTGTCGAGAATTGAGTATCTATCAGACACGGTTCACTGAACATTTACACATTTAAGGTAAAGCAAATCATGCCACTACGAATAATGACGGGCTTGAGTAAAATCGAATAGTCTTTCAAGCCTTAGATGCTACTAGACACTACAAAGAAAGAAGGGAGTGCAAACAATGTCAATAGAAAGAGTGCAGATGCAACTCGGCGGGAGAGAACTTTCCATCGAGACTGGTAAAATGGCAAAACAGGCTGGCGGCACCGCCCTTGTCCGCTACGGTGACACGGTCGTGCTGGGAACAGTCGTTGGCTCAGAGAGACCGAAACGCAATGCAGACTATTTTCCGCTATTCGTCGAATACAGAGAGAAAACGTATGCAGCGGGTAGAATCCCTGGAGGATTCTTCAAGCGCGAGGGAAGACCCACCGAAAAAGAAATACTGAGCTCCCGCCTCATTGACCGCCCTTTACGCCCTCTCTTTCCGCCAGGATTCCGGAACGAGGTGCAGATAATGGTAATGGTCCTATCAGCCGACCAGGAAAACGACCCTGATGTCCTGGGTTTGATTGCCGCGTCCGCTGCCCTGAGCCTATCGGACGTTCCCTTTCCTGAAGTCGTCGGCGCTGTGAGAGTGGGAAAAACCAACGGTGAATACGTCATTTTCCCAACCCACGAGCAGATTGACAATGGCGACTTAAACATGGTAGTTGCCGGGACAGAAAATGCCATTATCATGGTTGAAGGAGGCGCAAAAGAAGCTAAGGAAGAACACGCGCTCGAAGCTATCAAGCTCGGACTGGAAGCAGCCGTCCGCGTCGCCTCACTCGTCAGGGAACTCAAAGAAAAATGCGGCAAGGAGAAAAGAAAGGTAGAACTCGTGCAGGTTGAAGATGAACTGCGACAGGCTGTGAAAGAATTCGCAAAAGGAGAAATTGGAGGGGTGCTTGCGATACCCGACAAAGACATGCGGGAAGCTTTCATGGAAACCCTTCTCTCCCGGACATCCGAGCACCTTGAAGAAGAAGACGAATCCAAAATTCTCGACATAAGGACTGTCCTTGAAGAAATGGAGAAGGACCTGGTCAGAGAACAAATCCTGACCAGCCACAAAAGAGCAGACGGGAGATCTCCTGAAGAAATCAGACCCGTGAGCTGCGAGGTGGGTGTGCTTCCCAGAACGCACGGCTCGGCGCTTTTCACCAGAGGCGAAACTCAGAGTCTGTCAGCGGCAACTCTCGGCACGGCACAAGATGAACAGAGGCTGGACGAGCTGAGAGGAGAATCATCCAAAAGTTTCATGTTACATTACAACTTCCCTCCGTTCAGCGTCGGAGAGATAAAACCCATCCGTGGCACGAGCCGCAGAGAGGTGGGGCACGGCGCTCTGGCTGAAAAAGCTCTGAAGCCGGTCCTGCCGCCAAACGAAGAGTTCCCTTACACCATCCGCATCGTTTCGGATATTCTTGAGTCAAACGGGTCATCCTCAATGGCAACGGTTTGCGCCGGATGTCTGGCTTTGATGGATGCAGGTGTGCCTATAAAAACGCCTGTCGGCGGCATCGCAATGGGAATGATTAAGGGAGAAAACGAAGAAGTTCTCCTGACGGACATCATGGGATTGGAAGACCATCTGGGAGATATGGACTTCAAGATAGCGGGAACAAAGACAGGGATCACTGCTATCCAGATGGATATGAAAATAACGGGTATAAGCTGCGACGCCATAGGTAGAATTCTCGAGGCATCCTTGAAAGCGCGCCTCAGCATAATTGACAAGATGACCGCCGTTATTTCCGCTCCCCGCGATGAAATCTCTGTCTATGCGCCGCGTATTGTCACAATCAAAGTGAAAACCAGCAAAATCGGGCTTATAATCGGCCCGTCAGGAAAGACGATAAAAGGCATTATTGCCAAAACAGGAGCTGAGATTAACATCGAAGATGACGGCACAGTATCCATAGCATCACCTGATGAAGCTAAAGTCCGTGAAGCTATCCAGATGGTTGAAGCCCTGGCAGCTGAAGCGGAAGTTGGCAAAATCTACCACGGCAAAGTCAAACGGATTATGGATTTTGGGGCTTTTGTTGAAGTTCTGCCCGGACAGGAAGGACTTGTTCACATTTCCCAGCTTGCCGATTACCGCGTGAAGAAAGTAGAGGATGTACTGAAGCTCGGAGATGAAGTCGATGTGAAAGTCATTTCGATTGACAATCAGGGCCGCATCAACCTCAGCTCGAAAGCCGTGCAGACAAAATCCTCCTAAGACAAGAGGATCTGACTTTTTGTGCATGTCATTGCGAGTGACTGAAAGCCCGCCTGCCGGCGGGCAGGGGGCGCGGCAGTTTCGCAAAAAAGAAATTTCTACAGACTCAAGACAATGAGGAAACCTGAGGTAACACGAACCGGAGAAATCAGCGGAATATTTCTCCTCCTTCTCACAGTGTTTATCCTCTTAAGTCTTGTCTCGTACAATCCGCTTGACACGTCTCTCTACACGTCTTCGCCGAACTCTCCCCCATTGAATAAAGCCGGCAGGATCGGAGCCTGTCTCTCGGGATACCTTCTGCACTTCCCATTTGGATTGGCAGGCTGGACCATCCCCGTCCTTACCCTCATTTCTGCATTAAACCAGATGCGCCACAGGAAAAACGAGAAGCTGAGTATAAGACTTCTCGGAGCTGTTGTGGTAATACTCACCGCCTCCTGCGGATTTTCCTTCAGCCATATTGACACAGGCGGTGGATACTTCCTGCCCGGCGGCATTGCCGGCGAGGAGATCTCAGGACTAATCCTGCCATGGTTCGGTAGATGGGGAAGTTATCTGCTCATTTCCTTTCTGTTCCTGATAGGTCTTATCCTGGCTTCAGAATTCATCATTCTGGAATGGGCAAAATCCCTGTTGGCGTTATCGGGGCGGGCACTGAAAGCCGTCGGTCCATTCATCAAACCAAAGCCCCGGCAAACGTATCCGGATACAAAGAACAAAGTTAGAGTCCCTGAAACTGCGCCGGTCATCAGGCGGGAACCGGAGAGAAGAGAACTTCCCAAAAGAATTACCACTGCTGAGACCCGGCCGGAGAGAAGGAAATTTTCACCGGGCGTATTCCAGCTGCCGCCGATTGACCTCCTGCACCTGCCGACATCCTCCCGGAAAGAAGAAAACGTTAACGAAAAATGCCTCCGGCTCGAAGATGCTATGCGAAGCTTCGGGGTTGAGAGCCGGGTAGTTCAGGTGAATGAGGGACCCGTGGTCAGTTCGTTTGAGATAGAACCGGCACGGGGTGTGAAAGTCAGCCAGTTCACGTCTCTGGCTGACGATATAGCCCTCGTGCTGAAAACCTCAAGGGTCCGTATCGTAACACCGGTGCCGGGTAAGTCGGTCATCGGGATTGAAGTGCCAAATTTATATCCCCGTTTCGTAACCCTCAGGGAAGTCCTCGAATCACCGGAATTCGGAAAAACCGATTCGAAATTAGCCCTCGGGCTGGGAAAAGATATCGTCGGCACGCCTCTGGTAGCCGAGCTGGGACAAATGCCCCACCTTCTGATTGCCGGCACTACCGGTTCGGGGAAAACAATATGCTTGAACTCCATCATACTGAGCATTTTATTCAACGCGACACCGGAAGAGGTGCAATTCCTCTTGATAGACCCCAAGAGAGTGGAACTCGCCACATTCGCGCATCTTCCCCATCTGATGGCACCGGTGGTTACCGGAGCAAAGAAAGCGGCAAAAGCTCTCGGTTGGGCTGTTGGAGAGATGGACAAGCGCTACCAGATACTCGCTGAAGCCGGGGTGCGGAACATCGCTTCCTACAACCGTCTCTCAGGAAGCCGCGAAACGGGAGAAAAGATGCCGCACATCATAGTGATAATCGATGAGCTTCATGACCTTATGATAGTAGCACAAAATTCCGTGGAGGATGCGATTACAAGACTCGCCCAGTTGTCAAGAGCTGTCGGAATACACCTGGTCATTGCCACTCAACGTCCCTCGGTTGATGTCATCACGGGCGTAATTAAAGCCAACCTGCCCTACAGAATATCATTCCAGGTATCATCCAAAGTTGATTCAAGAACGGTTTTGGACATGAACGGCGCCGAGAAACTAATCGGCAAAGGCGACATGCTGTTTCTGCCGCCCGGGAGAGGATCGCCCATACGGGCTCAGTGCTCACTGGTAACCGACGAGGAAACAGCGAAAGTGGTTTCCTTCCTAAAGAGACAGCGTCCGCCGGAGAAGACCGTAACGGTCTTCGAAGAATCGAAGGAAGAAAATATTTCCGCGGGGAGGCTGGGAACTGAACTGGCTTCTGATGATGAGCTATTTGACGAGGCAGTGCAGCTGGTTCTGCAAGCCGGCAAAGCTTCCACGTCTATGTTACAGAGGAGGTTGAGCATCGGATATTCCCGTGCGGCGCGCCTCCTGGATATGATGGAGGAAAGAAACATAATCAGCTCCCCGCGCGGAACAAAGCCCAGAACCATACTGGCGGACAATAAGAAAAACGAAGAGGAGCAGGACTGATCTGTGGGATAGAGAAAGTTCAGTGAACCCCATTTATTCTTCGAGCAAGCAAAAGCGCGTCGAGAAGATAGGTTCTCGACAAGCTCGAACAATAATCCTTTATGGGGTTTACTGAAATTGCACGTAGGCTATAAACTATTAAGAGAAAATGGGACACATGCTTTCAGGTTTTCAGAAAAAGCTTGCGACTTGCCTGGCAACCGTACTTTACATCGGGTACATCCCCTGGATTCCGGCAACATTTGCCAGCGTGTTCGGGGTCGCGCTTGCTTGGGCAATCGGAGAGAATACGGTTATTTCGGCATCTCTCATTGCACTGCTCCTCCTGCCGGGAGTCCGGGCGGCAAGTGTTTTTGAGAACGCATCCGGCTCAAAAGATGACCGGCGCATTGTGATTGATGAACTGGTAGGAATGCTGATAGCTCTTTGGGGAATAGAAGTGAGAGCGTGGACTTTTCTCGTGTCCTTTCTCACGTTTCGGATGCTCGATATCTGGAAGCCTTTTCCCGCACGCAGACTGGAACATGTCAGAGGAGGCTGGGGAATAATGCTGGACGATGTGGCCGTTGGGATATATACTAATTTGCTGGTGCGGATGGGGATGTTGATAATCAAAGGCAGTTGATGGATATAAACATATGATGCTTTTCAAGAAAAAACCTAAAGGCGAAAATGTAAAAACCCGAACGCTGAGAACGTTCGGGCTGAGCGAAACGGCAATCAAACAAAAGCTGAAGGACATTCAAATGACCGGCTCCCGCCTGGAAATTCTCAGCCATCCGAAGGGAGTAGATTTAACCATTGTAGTTGAAGGAAAAGGAGAAGGAGAAAGGATCCTAAGCGACATGGTTGATGCAGCCGAGACCAGAGTGAGAAAACACCTCGGCGAGTACGTTTTTGGAACCAACAACGATAAAATGGAACAGGTGCTGGAAAAAGCTTTAGTCCATCGCGGCATGACGCTGGCGGCAGCTGAATCCTGCACAGGGGGATTGATATGCCACTGGCTCACCAATGTGCCGGGCAGTTCAGAGTGTTTTAAACAAGGCATAATTGCATACAGCAATTCCGCAAAAACCTCTCTTCTTCACCTGCCCGAAGAGATATTGAAAAAGTTCGGAGCTGTCAGCAGAGAGACCGTGGAAGCAATGGCAAAAAGCATAAGGGAAGTGAGCAACGCTGACATCGGCATTGCGACGACTGGGATTGCCGGCCCGGGTGGAGGAACGGCAGAAAAACCGGTAGGGCTGACCTATATCGGCATGGCGGAGAGCAGTAAAGTCGTGAGTGAGAAATACCACTTCAGCGGCGGGCGCGAGTTAATTAAAATACAGGCAGCACAGGCAGCACTTGATCTCGTGAGAAGAAATCTCGTGAATGCAGACCGCGGGAAAGAGAATAAAAAAAGATGAGAGTCTTCATCGCCATTCAGCTTTCAACCGATGTAAGGGCAAAACTGAAGGAAGCGCTCGGAAGATTGAGAGAAACAGGCGCGGATGTGAGGTGTGTGAAACCGGAAAACGCTCATCTCACACTTAGGTTCCTGGGTAAAATAACGGAGTCTGACGTAGAGAAGATAAAGAAAGCTATGGAAAAAGCACTACAGGGCATCTGTGTCTTCAAAGTATCGTTCGGCGGCGCGGGAGCATTTCCGGGAACGGGAACCCCGCGAGTCGTCTGGACGTCAGCCAGAGAAGGAGAGGAAAAACTCTGCGGGGTAAGAGACTTGCTGGAGGAAACTCTCTCTCAGGTTAACATTGAGAAAGAAAACAGGGAGTATCATCCCCATCTGACACTGGCAAGGGTAAAATCACACCGCGCCGGAGACAAGCTCGCGTCATGGATAGAATCCAACAATAACCTTGATCTCGGTTCAATGAAAGTGAGCCGGGTGACGCTGATGGAAAGCAAGCTAACAAAAGACGGCCCCGAATACCGTACCATAGCCGCTGTGAGTCTGAGGTCTGAATTAAAAGGAGAACAGTAATGGGTAAGAAAACAGACAAGGAAAAAGCGCTTGAGACAGCTATGAGTCAGATTGAAAAACAGTTTGGCCGCGGCGCCATTATGAAACTCGGCGAGGAATCCGCCCACATCAGAGTAGACGCTATCCCCACCGGGTCAATTTCACTCGACTCTGCCCTGGGAATCGGCGGGGTCCCGAAAGGGAGAGTTGTTGAAGTATTCGGGCCCGAGTCTTCCGGCAAGACCACTCTGGCTATGCACATTGTTGCCGAGGCACAGAAGAAAGGAGGGGTAGCCGCCTTTATTGATGCTGAACACGCTGTTGACCCCGCGTATACGCGCCGCATAGGGGTAAACCTTGACGACCTCCTGATTTCACAGCCGGACACCGGCGAACAAGCTCTTGAGATAACTGAGGCACTGGTGAGAAGCAATGCAATTGACGTTATTGTTATTGATTCGGTAGCCGCTCTCGTGCCGCGTGCCGAGATAGAGGGGGAAATGGGAGACGCGCAGATGGGACTGCAGGCACGGCTTATGTCCCAGGCACTGCGTAAGCTCACAGGGGTCATTAGCAAGTCGAAAACCTGCGTTATATTTCTCAACCAGATTCGGATGAAAATCGGTGTTATGTTCGGCAATCCCGAAACCACTCCGGGCGGGCGGGCACTCAAATTCTATTCCTCTGTCCGGCTCGATATAAGAAGAGTTGGTTCAATAAAGGAAGGAGACGAAATAAAAGGGAACAAGACCGTCGTAAAAGTGGTTAAGAACAAAGTGGCTCCTCCTTTCAGAAAAGCCGAATTCGACATTATGTATAATCAGGGAATATCAAGGGAAGGCGAGATTCTTGATATGGCGGTAAACGGGAAATTGATTGAAAAGAGCGGGGCATGGTACATTCACGGGAAGGAACGCATAGGGCAAGGGCGTGAGAACGCAAAAGCATATTTGAAAGCCCACCCCGAGCTAATGGAACAACTTGAAGAGAAACTCAGAACAGCGGAGACAACAGACTGAAAAAAGGCTTCGGACTGGTGTATGAATTGTAGTCATCCTGAGCCGAAGCGAAGGATCTCGCGCAGTCGAGGACAAAAGAGATTCTTCGGCGCTCCGCTTCTCAGAATGACAGTCTGGAATTTAAGGAGGAAGCACATGTCAGCTAAAATCGAGGGTTTGCTGCTCCGGTTAACCTCATACGTAGTAATCGGTGGAATTACCCTGATGCTCGGTATGGTCGTAGGGGGAAATCCGCCGAGCAGTGCTGAGGTAATTTCGGAGGATGTGACAGCGGGAAACCCGTTTGTTAGAGTGGCTCAGGACATCAAACCGGCCGTGGTTCAGATTACAACCACGAAAATGGTCAAGCAGCGCTACTGGGACCCGTTTGGCTCATCTAACAGCCCGTTCGAAGACCTCTTCCCAGAGTTCTTTGGCGAGCGCAGGGAAAGAAGAAAAACACCGCGGGAATTCAAGAGAAAACAGGAAGGACTCGGCTCCGGGTTCATAATCGATAAAGACGGCTACATTTTGACAAACCGCCATGTTATCAAAGACGTTGATGAAATCCAGGTGAAACTGCTTGGGGAGGACCAACCGTACGAAGCCAAAATAGTCGGCGAGCCGGACCCCGGTACGGACATTGCGCTGATAAAGATTGAGCCGCGCCACCCGCTAACGGTAGCGAAACTGGGAAATTCGGACAAAATAAAGGTCGGCGAATGGGTCATGGCTATCGGGAATCCTTTTGGGCTGGAGGAGACACTCACAGTGGGAGTAATCAGCGCCAAGGGTCGTTCAGGATTTTCCGGTATGCCGCGCTACCAGGACTTTATCCAGACAGATGCCTCCATTAACTTTGGTAACAGCGGCGGGCCGCTGGCAAACATTAAAGGTGAAGTGATAGGGATGAACACCTTTATCATCTCGCCCTACGTTGCTCAGGGGCTGGGATTTGCTATTCCCATCAACGTAGCGAGAAATGTCTATGAAAAAATATTGAAGCACGGGCGGGTTGTCCGTGGATATCTGGGCATCGTTCCGCAGGACATTGACCCTGCAATGGCAAAACTATGGAAGCTCCCGGGCGAGAAGGGAGTGGTCGTCTCCGACGTGCAGGAGAACACCCCTGCAAGCCAGAGCGGATTGAAAGTGCAGGACGTGATTATTGAATTTGACGGGAAAGAGGTGTCGGGAGAGGAACAGTTCAGAAAAATGGTTGCGGACACTCCCGTCGGCAAGAAGGTGGAGCTAAAGGTCATAAGGGACGGCAAAGAGAAAACCCTCACCGCCGCTATTGCTGAGCTTCCATCCGAGAGGAAACAGAGTAGAACAGGAGAAGAAGAATCCAAACTCGGCATTGCCGTCCGCGAAATCACACCGGCGATGGTGGAACGCCACGATTTAAAGGAAAGCCGCGGAGTGATTGTTGTAAACGTGGAAGCCGGAAGCCCGGCTGATGAAAAACTTCAACCCGGGGATATCATCAAGAAAATCAATAATCGCAGAATTGAGAATATGGATGACTACCTCTCCTCACTGGATGAGACGAAACCGGGGGAAGACACAATTTTCCTCATCAGACGGGGCAAGTACACTGTGTTTGTCGTGGTTAAGGCGGAATAAATTAGATTTTAGACTTATGAGCGGAACACACGAGGAGAGACTGGCAAAGGCGAAAAATTACGCGTACCGTCTTCTGGCTTACAGAGCGAGGAGTTCTCAGGAACTTGCGGAGAGACTGAAAAGAAAGAGATTCCCGAAAAAGATAGTTGAGAGTATAATCAACGACCTTGAAGAGTTAAACTACCTCAATGACAAAGAATTCTCTCGAACGTTTGTGGAGATACGTTTTTCGTCAAACCCCTGCGGGAGGAAGTTGATTGAGCAGGAGCTGAAGAAAAAAGGAATAAACGAGGAAATTATCAGAGATACGTGTGAAGCCGTCTTTAACGATAACAAGGAGTACGAGCTTGCCTCGAATCTTGCTTTGAGGAGACTGCCTAGGTACAAAGACCTTGACGAAAAAGCAAAATGGCACCGGCTCTACGGTCTTCTCGGCAGGAGAGGCTTCCCGCTGGAAGTAGTGCAGGAAGTCCTCTCGGAAATTCTTGGGTAGTGGTCGAGTGATGATGAAATCTGACGAGATAAGAAATATATTTCTGGAGTTCTTCGAGAAGAAAGGTCATTCGAGAGAAAGACCTTCGTCCTTAGTCCCGAAGAATGATCCAAGTCTTCTGTTTACAGGCGCAGGAATGAATCAGTTCAAAGAGCTTTTCTCCGGCAGGGGCAGCTCCCGTTTGAAGCGGGCAGTTACGTGCCAGAGGTGCCTGAGAG